>JAKITH010000132.1 GCA_021648185.1 Thiomicrorhabdus sp.
GAACAGGGCTACCACTCTCTAACATAGAGGGGGGGGTAAATATTATGCAGCAAAAAGGTTGGCGAATGATATCCGAACCCAATTATCTAAAATTAACCACGAAAGGTAGGCACTATCTAAATGATGTGGTGAGTCTATTTTTATAATAAGGAATCTCACTTATGAACCGTTGTGAATGGGCAAATTCAACGCCGTTAGAAGCGGAGTATCATGATAAAGAGTGGGGCGTGCCGGTGCACGATGACCGCCTTTTATTTGAAATGTTGATTTTAGAAGGGGCGCAAGCGGGGTTAAGCTGGGCGACGATTTTAAAAAAACGCGCAGGCTATTTAGAGGCGTTTGAACATTTTGACGTTAAAAAAATCGCCACGTATGATGAACAAAAAATTGCACAGTTATTAGACAATCCAAACATTGTTCGTAATAAACTTAAAGTCAACGCAACGGTGGTTAATGCCAAGCGGGTGTTGGAAATACAAAAAGAGTACGGCAGTTTTGATGCGTATATTTGGTCGTTTGTGGACGGCAAGCCGATTCAAAACCAATGGCAACAGTTTTCGAATGTACCTGCTAACACTGAACTTTCGGATAAAATGAGTAAAGCATTGAAGAAAAAAGGCTTTAAATTTATTGGCTCTACCACGTGTTATGCTTTTATGCAGGCCATAGGCATGGTAAACGATCATGTGGTGTCGTGTTTTCGATATACAGAGGTCTCGTTAAGAGAAAAAATAAAATGAATTCATTAAAAACCGCTCAAATAGATGCGCTTACGCAGCTTTTAAATCGTGTAGGTTGGTTGACGGCGGTTCAAGCGACCATTGATGCTGGAGAGGCTTCCCAGTGTAGGGATGTGAAAGCGGCACTGTTTATTGATTTAGACCGCTTTAAATGGGTTAATGACAGTTTAGGGCATGATGCCGGTGATCTCTTATTGCAAAAAGTATCACGTTTGATTGAGTCTTGTTTGATGTTAGAGGGTGATCAGGCGGATATTGCGGGGCGTTTTGGAGGGGATGAATTTGTGGTTTGGGTGCAACACCCCAAGTCAATCGCAAGCTTAGATGAGCTTTGTAATACGATTGTGAAACGCCTTTCTCAACCCATTTGTTTAAGTAATTCCCATTGTGATGAGAGCAGTGAAGTTGAAATTGGAGCATCCATTGGAGTGTCATATTATCCAAATGATGCAGAGGATATTGAAGCGTTATTGAAGTTGGCCGATTTGGCGATGTATCGCGCCAAACATTCTGGGCGTAATCAAGTTGTCTTCTATCAACCGGAGATGATGCGACAAATAGAGTGGCGACGACAGGTACAGGTTCAGTTACGCAAAGCGCTAAAACAGCAACAATTGACGTTGAATTATCAGCCTGTTTTTGACAGTAAGCATCAGGAGGTTGTAGCCCTAGAGGCGACATTAAACCTTGAGAACTGCCCTGCATTAATGGGGATGGATGTCATGGAGGTGATGTCGATTGCGGAATCTTCTCAAGTTGGAGTGGTGTTAGGGGAGTGGATGGTAACAGAGGTTATTCGCTTTAACCATCAGCTATTGCAAGTAGGCGTAGAAGTCGCTTGTTCTATTGAAATTCGCCCCTGCCACTTTCAACAAAAAGAGTTTGTGGATTGGTTATCGGAACGATTAGATGAGTACGAATTGCCGCCCGAGTTGTTGATTGCTTCATTAAGTGAACAGTGTTTGAATAGCCAGCGTTTTTCTGTGTTAAACCATTTAACGGCTCTGTCTCATTTGGGGGTAGAAATCGCTATTCGCTCTTTTGGAGAAGGTAATTGGTCTTTACTTCGATTACATGATTGGCCGATTGATCAATTGAATTTGAGTTCGCGCTTTGTACGGGAGATGACTTCAAATAGAACTTTATCAGCGATGACTGGCTCGTTAATTGAAATGGGGCTAACGCTTAATAAAAAAGTGGTTGCCTGTGGCGTTTCGAGTGCTGAGCAGATCGCTTTTTTAAACAGCCTAGGTTGCTTTTTAGTACAAGGGCCTTATTTGTGTGAAGCCTTATCGGCAGAAGATATGGAAGTGTATTTATTGCAAAATAGAGTGGAAAATATGAGTGAACTTTCCCCCTATTACGGAGAAGAAGAGTGAATAAAAAAGTGTTTTTTAAGTGGTTTAAACGAGTCACGCTTGTATTGGGGATTATTCCGATACTGCTGTTTTTAGCGTTTGCAGGTGCGGTAACATTTATTGATTTTAACCAATATAAGTCACAAATAGAGCAGGAGGTTACGCACTATACAGGGCGAGAATTTAAGATTGAAGGAGCGGTTGATGTTTCGGTCTTTCCATTTGAGTTGAGCATGACGGAACTGGCATTAAGAAACCCTGAAGGGTTTGACTCTAAAAATATATTGTCGGTGCAAGCCGTGCAAGTGGAACTCTCTGTTTGGTCGTTACTCTGGCATAAAAAAGTGGATGTGGTGCGTTTGGAGTTATTTGAGCCAAAACTGCACTTAATTAAAACTGAAACGGGGGATAACTGGTCGGACATTAAAGGATTATCGACCTGGTTGACGCGTACTCATTTACATGAAAATAGAACGCAATCGGCTTCAGAGTGGTTCGACTCTTTAGAACGTGTTCAAGTGAGTTTTTCACCAGAGGTGGCGCAAGAGTCGCAAGGACAAAAGGCATTAAATCAAACAGCACCTTGGGCATTGGACAGTTTGGTGGTGCGTAATGGCAAAATTCAGGTGTACGATAAAGCGAAAGGATTTGCTGAAACCTTTTTAAAAGTCAATATTTTAACGTTTGATGTGGTGCAAGATCAGCCTTTCGAAATCAGTAGTGATTTTACCTACCAAAACAGCTTGTCGGAGCGAATGTATGATGTGCATTTAAACGGCACGTTAGAGGTTAAAAACCAGTTTAAAGTATGGCAACTTACTCAGTGGAATGGCATGTTTAAAGTCCGCTTGCCAGAAGCGCAAAAGGTGCCTGATATTCGATTGACTACACAAGGTGAGCGTTTTGAGTTTGATATTGAAACGGTGCAAATTGAGGTAGAAAATGGCATTTTAAGTGGCTTAGACGGTCAATTGAAAACGAGCTTTTCTGGACAGTTTGGATTAAATACATTGCTTTCAGGTAAGGTTACGCTAAAGCAACTTAATTTTAAAGAGTGGGCTAAACATTTAAGTTTACCGTTGCCTGAATTTGTCAACCAACAAGCCTTATCAGAAGGAAATGGTCAGTTTGAATGGTTTTGGGATGGGTCTCAGCTACTGCTAAATGACATTGATGTAAAGGTAGACGACAGCACAATACAAGGGGATCTATCGTATAATTTTGAAGGCATTCATACGTTACGCTTTGAGCTAAGTTTACACGCGTTAAATCTTGATTTTTATCAGGCGTATTTACCCTCCGAGAAGGGGGAGAAAAATATAGAGCCCAAAAAAGTGTATATCCCCATTCCTATTTCGGAGGGTTTTTTAACGAAGACCAATGTATTGGGAGGGGTAAGCATCACACAATTAACTGCATTGAATGTAAAAGTGGACTCTTTAGAAGTGGACATACTGGCTGAGCAAG
>JAKITH010000133.1 GCA_021648185.1 Thiomicrorhabdus sp.
GGCCGCTAACCAAGCAGTGGCAACGGTCTCGTCAGAAGGAGCACCCAATAAACTCATGTAAAATCCAGTACGACAACCCATCGGCGAAAGGTCAATAATTTCAACTGAACTGCTGTTGAGGTGATTGCGCATAAATCCAGCAAATAGGTGTTCTAAGGTGTGAATGCCCTTTTCACCCATCATCGCCTCATTAGGCTTGTTAAAGCGCAAATCAAATACAGTGATGGTATCGCCTGAAGGTGATGTCATGGTTTTGGCAACGCGCACAGCGGGTGCATTCATAATAGTGTGGTCAACGGTAAAGCTGTCAAGTAAGGGCATAGGTTATCCTGTTTGTTTAAATCTAAGGAGACCTTTGCACGAAAGGATACGTGGACTCTTTTCAGTACCCCCTTGAGGGGTATAAAAAAGGCTAAAATACGCCTAATTTTCGTGCAAAGGTCTCTAAGAGGTAATAAGTGCTCTCATTTTAAACGGTAATATGGCATTCTGAGGTTTTTTTATAAAAATCTTGCTTAATTATTTGTATTGAGTATCTAAAGGGATACAATGGTAAATATGATTCAAGTCACTAAGTTAATGCGCAATGGAAAATTTCCATTTGATGAGCGTTTTAAAAAAATTAAAGACCATCGTGCGAAATCCCGCATTACGGCAAGATTAACTCGTGTTGCAATGGGGAATTTTGGAGAGTGTCGGCAATTGGATGAAAGACTTTTTGAGCTTAAAATTGATGTCGGTACGGGGTGGCGTGTATATTTCACTAAGCAGGGTGATAAAGTCATTTTATTAATGCTGCTTGGAGATAAGGCTCGGCAGGTTAAAGATATAAAAGAAGTAAGGAGATGGATTAATGAACTCAATAACGAAAACCGCAGTATATAATCCCGCAGATTATCTTGAAACACCAGAGGATGTTAAGGGGTATTTGGAAGCTTGCCTTGAAGAAAATGATCCGCTACTGTTTATTGAAGCCCTTGGTGTCGCGGCAAAATCAAAAGGTATGGCGAGTATTGCGGATCAAACGGGACTCGGGCGAGAGAGCCTTTATAAATCGTTTGGGGCAGGTAAGCATCCTCGATTTGAAACCGTTTTTAAAGTGGTTCAGGCATTAGGGCTTAAATTTGAACTTGGGAAAATGCCTTTAGTTAACTCAGGATAAATAATTGAGGTTTTAAAATATCCTTAATTTTAGGCATAAAAAAACCAGCAATTAAGCTGGTTTTTTTATGCTAAGCAGAAATTGTCTTTTTAGCGAATTGGTGCGGAAGGAGAGACTCGAACTCTCACACCAAAGGCACCAGAACCTAAATCTGGCGTGTCTACCAATTCCACCACTCCCGCGAATAAGTCGTTTAATAAATTAAACAGCTTACTAAAATATGGTGGCCTGACCTGGAATCGAACCAGGGACACAGGGATTTTCAATCCCTTGCTCTACCGACTGAGCTATCAGGCCAAAATAGAATGGGCGTATTATAGGGAGGGGGTAAGGGACTGTCAAATGTTATTTTTAATTTATTCAATTTAAAGGCGTAAAGTTTACTTTAGCCTATAGAGTGTTCGATTAATATAATCGGCTAAGTTAATATAATCATTATTTGCATGAAATTCGGTATAAATTAAGTTTTAATCTTTAAGGAAAAAATATGAACTACGTTGTGTATCAGTTTGAAGCCGTCAGTATTCAAGAGTACATCATGGCAAGCTCTAAGCTTAAAGAGATGGTTGGAGCAAGTCAATTATTGGATGTGTTAACAGGCGAGCTCTTAAATATGGCACTTAAAGAGATCGGGTTGATAACATGTGACCTCTCTTCAATGAGTGCTTTAGCATTAAACGAAGATGACGTTGTTTTTCCTCGTAGATCAGGCGGCGTTTTTCTTGCTGTGATGGTAGATGGTGAAAAAGCCGATTTGTTTAAAAAATTATGGGCGTTATTAGTGCAGCAACTTGCGCCAACCTTAAAATTTGCAGTTGCCATCAAAAAGTCTGAAAATATTAAGCTGGCAATAAAGATGGTACGCCAACAATTAAATGCAGAAAAAAATACCCCCAAGATAACGCTACCAGAAATGACACCGCTTACCATGCGTTCCCCCAGAACAGGGGGGGCAGTCATTAAAACTCAAAATGGCGTGTCAATAGACCTTGCAACTCAAGTGAAACAGCAAACCCAAAATCAAGCCGATACGTTGTTTCAAGCGGTCAATCATCGGTGGCTACCCACAGGTGTTGTTAAAACGTTCCCAACCGTATTTGACCATACTAAAGAAAGTACCAAAGAGATCGAATTTCCGTTTTCAGGCAGAGAAGGAGAGCATACCGTTGCCATCGTTCATGCCGACGGCAATGGAATTGGTCAGTACATACAGCGCTTTTTTAACAAAATAGATCAAGATAACGTAAGCGACCTTACCTTTTTAAACGCCTACGCCGCTTTCTCGCAAGGGCTTGATCATGCCACCCAGTTTGCAGCGCAAGAAGCCATGTCGTGGTTAATTTCAACCTATGAACAAAAAGAGGGTGGCTCCTCCTTGCCCATTCGGCCATTGATTTTAAGTGGGGACGATATTACCTGTATTATTCGATCCGATTACGCATTTGAATTTATGCAAAAGCTTACCCAAGAATTTGAAGCCGCGTCTGAAAAAGCGCTGAAAAAACTGTCCATTGGTCGAGAAGTTTTTCCAGCTTACCTAACCATGACAACTGGCATAGTTTTTTTAAGATCCAACCAACCATTTTACATGGGGTATCAGTTAGCAGAAGACCTCTGCTCACATTCAAAAAACCTTGGGCGTAACTCAAAAAATCAAGAGGGTATTATTCCCTCTACTCTTACTTTTGTTCATGCCACCAGCACCTTATTTGACAGTGCACACGATTTTATACAAGGAGAACTAACCACCAGTGAAGGTTTAAAATTGACCAATGAGGTATATTTATTGGGCAAAGAAAAATCACCGATAGCGCCGTTTAGCGTACTAAAAGAGATGAGTGATTGCTTTAGCGATGAAAAACTCAACATCAGCTTTATACGAAAACTGGCCACCACGTTACAGCTGGATACGGCGCACGCCAAACAGATGATTAAACGCTGGAAAGAAATTTCCGAACCATCTCATATTGAGCCGCTTGAGACGCTGTTAAATACCCATTTTAATATTTCAAGCTTAGAAGCCTTATGTGAAAATAATAACCCTATTGGTGATTTAATTGTCTACCAAAACCTGAGAACAGGAGTTAACCATGATTAAAGTAATTGCAGAATTTCAAACCTACTGGCAAATATCAACAGGGCGCGGAGCGGGTTACTTTATGGACTCACTGATTGATAAAGACGTACACGGCCTGCCCTATGTTTCGGGTAAAACCTTAAAAGGGGTTTTTAGAAGTGCCGTTGAAAAGCTAGACGCATGGCAACCCCAGTCTC
>JAKITH010000134.1 GCA_021648185.1 Thiomicrorhabdus sp.
CCTTCTGACTGTGAAAAGGGGACGTAAACGGATTCAATGTCTTCCAATAACGGTAAAATGGCCTCATCCAGTTCCTCCACAGAGTAGGCCATGTCCACCGCTAAGTAGCTAGGAGCATCGTCTACGCCCAAACGTCTTCCCTGCCACGTCTCTTGCTCAAGGTCTTTAGGACGAAGAAACAGGTAACTCTCTACGGTATTTTTTTTCAACAACACCAAGATCGAATCCGGTTCTTCAAATCCCGTTAAATAGATAAAATCACTTTCGGCACGAAACGGAAATTCCACATCTCGATTGCGAATTTGCTCCTCACCTGAGGCCACAATCACAGCACTGTTATCGGGCAATTGCGCCATCAATTTTTGACGGTTTGCTTGGTAAAAAGAGAGATTCTCTATCATTTTTTAACCACTTATTTAAAACGTTCTAAATTTTTCTCCCCCCCCCTAAAAACTCAAACAAACGAGGGGGGGGGAGAAAAAAAATTAATGAAGCGTGTCGGATTCATCATCGTAGGAGTCAACAGCTACATTCCCCATCGGGATCGGCGCAGCTTCGACGGGATTGAGTGATTCATTAATGGTCATGACCCCAATTTTAACAAACTCAATCAATTGCATTAAGTCTGACTCTTCCGTTTCAGCAGCGTCTTCTGACTGCCCCAATTCATCCGCTTCAATGCAAGCAATATCGCTAAAGTCGTTAATCAGCTCTCGTACTTCCGGGGCAATTTTATTTTCTGCATCTTGCAAACACCCTATTAATCCAAGTCCGTATAAAACGCCTTCACACAGTTGTCCCACCATCTTAGCACGATAGGCCACCGGCTCATCGTCACTGGGCAAACACAACTCTAACTCAAACCCTGAACCGTTTAACCCTTTATTGGTTTCTAAGTACAGCGCTTGCAATCCCTTTAAAAAAGACTCTTTGACTGACTTAATATTGGCCTCTTCAATCAGCTTTTTAATCCAAACCGTTTCTTGCACATCGTTATCACCACACAACAAACCTATCAACATCCCTTGAATAAACGAAGGCGACTCTAAATCGGAGTGTGGTTCAATGATTTCTTTAATCTGATCAAAATCCATAAAAAATTCTCTTGTTAAACCTGAATTATTGGGGAATAATATCATAATTTCCTCGCTTCGGAGCCTCGCCGTGTTAACTCTTACCTTAATGGATCACAACTTTGAAATCCCATGTGAAGCAAGCGAGCGAGAACGCTTAATTGAAGCCGCCACTTTATTAGAAGATAAATTAGATCAACTGCCTGAGCTGAAAGGGGAAGGAAAGGTCTTAATGGTTGCACTCAACTTGTGCTACGACTACCTTCAGCTCAAAGAAGACACCACACAATACACCCAACGTGTTGAACAACAGCTTGAGACGGCCATTAACCACATTGCAGAATCAACGCATTCTGATACCCCCAACCGCTAAGTTTTTTGGTACAATAAAGCCACGGCGCGTTGTTGCTGGGCATAAACCCCTTTCCGATAATTATTATATTGGGGTCAGACGCTTGAAATGGTGTGCATCTCGTTAGCTTGTTTATTCAACTAACCCGAGAAGCCTAAATTTCTTGAGGAGACTGCCACCTTGAACTTCTCGGTTCCAGGATTTTTGTTCAGTGACAACGCGTCTTTTTCTATTTTTACCCCCCCCTTATCCCCTTTATAAAAATAAAATCAACGAAACATAAAGCCCTTGCTGCTATGACGGATTCTCTAGATTCAACATCACTCCGAACACAACTCCGCTTACAACGCCAAGCACTGAATGCGTTTAAGCAACAGCAACACGCTCAATTAGCCCAACAAAATTTACAGCACTTTCTGACCCACCTCCTAGTCTCTCAGCCTCATAAAATACTCAATATCGCTTTTTTTCTCGCACAAGATGGTGAGCTAGAAACTGCCCACGCCATTCAATACCTATGGCAATGCACACCACACAAGCTCTTTTTGCCCAAACTAAACAGCACTCCGCATGATGGCTATATGACGTTTGCAGAATATACTCTCAACAGCACAATGAAACCCAATAAATTTGGCATTTTAGAGCCTGTTTCTGATAAGAAACCCCTCTCTGGAGAGGCGCTGGACCTTGTCTTAACCCCACTGGTGGGGTTTGATTCAAATGGAAACCGCATGGGAATGGGCGGTGGCTACTATGATCGAACCTTTCAATTCAAACAGCAATCCTCTAAAATGACCTCCCCTCTATTAATTGGTTGGGCACATGACTGCCAACAAGTGTCAAAACTGCCCGTCAATCCGTGGGATATTCCCTTAAATGGCATCATTACCGAAACAGGGTTTACCGATTTTTCAAGATAAGGCAATACAATGGATATTTGGTCACGTATTTTCACCTACTCAAGCGCAGCATTTGGCGCGATTTTATTACTGATTGTACTCATGGTTTTGTCTAACGCCGAGGATGGTGTGTTAACCGTAGAAAGCCTGCAACACATGGAAGGCTCGTTAACCTCTTTTTACAACTTTATTTTGCCTTTTGTCTATGTTTGGATGGCTTTAGGACTGTTTATTTTTGGCCGTTTTTTAATGCGAATGTTTAAAAAATAAAATTTTATAGTAGGGGCATTCCTTGTGGCTCCCCTACAATAAAATTAAACCACCGCTTCAAACTTTTTAAGCAAGAACTGCATTCCTGCAATGTCAAAGCTGTCTACTTTTTCTAACAATTGCGTAGCAAATACATCCAATGATGCACAATCGTGTGTGCCGGAAATCTTCGCAACGTGTTTTGCAAACGCTTTAATATCATCAATGCTATTGGTGTTTACGGCTTGCTGATACAATTCAGCCAATTCATCACGCATTACTTGCATCACTTCTTCCGAAAAATTCGCCTTATTAAGTGAAAGTTCAATAACAGGATTGTGTGCCTCTTGTTTCACTTCACGGTACTCTAAAAACTGCGCCAAGGTTTGAATCAAATCATTACGCAAAACAGGCTTACGTAAATAGTCATCAAAATAATCTCTTTTTATCTTCTCAAATTCATCCTGCATCACGGAAGCCGTTAAGGCAATAATGGGCATATGAGGATTGAGTGACTTAATGATTTTAGCCGCCTCATACCCATTTAAAACGGGCATTCTAATGTCCATTAAAATCAAATCAATGGCGTGTTGTTTATACTTCTCTATCGCCTCCTGACCGTTTTCAGCTTGAATAATCTCAATGCCTGAATCAATAAAGTTTTGACAAATTAGCTCACGATTATCCAAAATATCGTCCACCACCAAAATGGTGGCCGTTTTAAACTCAATGGCACGGGCATCAAATGCCAATGATTGCTCTAATGTATGCTGAGAATGCACCGAAGCCACGTCTATTTTTTCAAGCACGACACTAAAAG
>JAKITH010000135.1 GCA_021648185.1 Thiomicrorhabdus sp.
CCCGGCGCTTTCCGCCTCAATCAGTCAAATTTTATCACTTTTTCCTCTCGCACCCCTTTCGTGAAAAGGTCTCCAGGAAGCAACTAAGGTCATTAAAATGAATCATCCAGAACCCAACCATACCATTGATGCCAAAGGACTAAAATGTCCGATGCCTGTCATCAAGTTACAACAGCAAGTGCGCAACAGCCAAGCAGGCGAATCAATTGCGATTGAGTGTACCGATCCAACTGCGGAAAAAGACATTGCCAGCTGGGCAAAAGTGAATAAGCACGCGATTAAACATGTAGAGCACACGGATTTTGGTTGCGTAATCCTACTAACCGTTAAAACAAAGGTTTAAAAAACACGCAATTTTATTCCGCTTTCGCCATACTTTTTCAAATTTCCTCCCCTATGTTTTCGGTATAATCACCTCTTTATAAAAACACCCAGCAAAGAAAAACTACATAAAAAATGACCTATAAAAAAGTAATTCAGCCCACCCTTTGGAAACGTCTCTTCGTTACTTTTTTTATCGTTGGATTCCTCTCGCTCTTTTTTTCTGCCAATGCCAACTCGCCATTTGAACCCAAGCGAACCCTACACGCGCTGCCTGAACTAACCAAAAGCGATGAAAAAGACACGGCATCAAATCCCAGCAGTGACACGTGGCAAGAACACGTTGTCGAAATCCGTAAAAATGGTTCTTTAGGTGCCGCTTTAGACCGATTAAAAATATCACCCGCCACCACTCACGCCATTGGTCGCTTAAAAAACAGTCACTATTTAACCAACCTTCGTTCTGGTGATAAGCTAAGAGTTTGGGTCGATAAGCACCACAAGCTACAAAAAATTCTCTACCCAAAATCACAAACCTTATCGTATGAACTGATTAAAATCGAGAGCGGTTATCGACTACTCGAGAAGCAAGAGCCCGTTGAAATTCGTACCGAAACGGCATCGGGCATCATTAAAGGCTCTTTTTACGTTGCCGCCAAAAAAGCAGGCCTCAGTGCTCGTAGCATTATGAATTTATCAGATATGTTTGCTTGGGATGTTGATTTTTCTCGTGAGCTTCAAAAAGGAGATACCTTTAAAGTCATCTATGAGACCAAGTATTTAAACGGAGAATATATTGGCGACGGGAATATTTTGGCCGCTCAAATCACCAGCAATAACCAAAAGCAGACTCATAATGCATTCATTGTTCGTGAAGAGGGCAAGGTTGTTGGCTATTATGATGAGAACGGTAAAAACCTTAAAAAAGCTTTTTTACGCAGTCCTGTAGATTATGTTCGCATTACCTCAAAATACAATCCTAAACGTTTTCACCCCGTATTAAAACGCACCCGCCCGCACCGTGGCGTGGACTATGGTGGCCCAAGAGGTACGCCAATTCGCACCACCGGCGATGGAAAAATCATTTTTCGTGGCTGGGGAAAGGGCTATGGCCGTTACATCAAAATCAAACACGCAGGAAAGTACACCACCTTATACGCTCACCTTTCAAAATTTGGTAAATTTAAGAAGGGGCAACACGTCAAACAAGGCAATGTCATTGGCTATATGGGAAAAACAGGCATGGTAACGGGCGTACACTTACATTATGAGTTTCAGGTTAACAACAAACATGTTGACCCATTAAAAGTCAGGTTTCCAGACGCGCAACCCTTGGCCCAAAAATACCGTTCTTCATTCAAAAAGAGTTCGGCTTTCTTGCTCACACAACTTGAGCGTCTAGACAGCACCACCAGTATTGTACGAAGTTTTGAATAAATGAAAAATTCTCCCCCCCCCTCTCAATACTTTATTGGTCTGATGTCTGGAACCAGTGCGGATGGAGTGGATGCCGCTCTGGTGGAGTTTAAGGGGGGAGAGATTTTATTGCATGACTTTATTAGTCCTGAACTGCCTGCCTGTTTAAAACAACAATTGATTCAACTTAACCAAACCGCAACCCTCTCTCTTGAGCAGTTGGCGCAACTCTCCTTTGATTTGGCACAACAATTTATTCAAGCCACGCAACAACTTTTGGCTCAAAATAAACCACAAGCCAATGAAATTACCGCAATCGGCAGTCACGGACAAACTATCTTTCATGCCCCGCACATTCCCATGACACTGCAAATAGGCCACCCCGCTTTTATTGCCAAAACCACCCAAATTCAAACCGTAGGGGATTTTAGAGTAGACGACATGGCGTTATCTGGACAAGGCGCTCCCTTTGCCCCCGCCTTTCATCAAGCCCTTTTACAAACAGATACCCCTTGCTTTGTGGTCAATATCGGTGGCATTGCCAATATCAGCTATCTACCCTCTAAGCCCAGCAAGGGGGGGGAGAAAATTATTCCGCTGGGTTACGACACCGGGCCAGGCAATGCTCTGATGGATGAAATATGCCAACACTATTTTGATACTCCCTTTGATAAAGCGGGAGCGCGTGCAAAACAAGGGGTTCCAAATCAAGCCTTATTAAACCAATTGCTACTGCACCCCTACTTTAACTTAGCGCATCCAAAAAGTACGGGGCGAGAAACCTTTAACCTTCACTGGCTTAACCAACAAATCGAACTAATTTCAAAGCAAACACAAGATAATATTATCTCTCCCATCAACCTCATCAGTACTCTTAATCACTTTACCGCCATCACCATTGCCAATGAGATACGCCTCGTTATGAAACAACAAAACCTTCCACAGCATGACCAAACGCCCGTTTGGATTGTGGGCGGTGGCGCATTCAATCAACACCTCATTCAAACCCTTCAACAGCACCTTAACGAATGCATGGTACAAAGCATTGAAGCCATCGGACTAAACCCCAATGCCATTGAAGCCATGATGTGCGCTTGGTTAGCCAAACAACGAATTGAAAATAAAATCGTAGCACTCTCAACCGTCACCGGTGCTAAAAGAGATGCTGTTTTGGGTGGGCTGTGGCATGTTTAAAAAAAACCGTAACGACTTAACTAGGAGGCTGATCGAGAACTAGAGTCATAACGAAAATCACAGAAACGTTACAGCCCTAATCCTCTGATAATAAATGTGAATTAGCGTTTTTTAAAAAAAAAACAAAAAAACCTCATGTTACTGTAAGCTATACGCACTATCACCAACACAAAAACAGAGACCCCGCAACATGAGCAGTAAACACGATTTAGAGTTCTCCATAACACTGGCAGGTCAAGCGCCCAACAGCCTAAGACTCACCTTTTTTGAATGGACAGAAACCCTATCTACGTGCGATCAAGCCTCCGCCACCATTGCCAGTCGTGACCCCAACATTGAGCCTAATGACTGCATAGACCAAGCCGTAACCATCGAAATAAAACACAAATACGACCCCCAAATCCGCTACCTCCACGGCATCGTCGAAAGCCTAAACGCCGAAGACGTTTCAGGCGGCTGGG
>JAKITH010000136.1 GCA_021648185.1 Thiomicrorhabdus sp.
TGTTATCGGTGATTGAGTCCATTGCCAAGCGCAGTGTGTATTTGGTGTTGTTAAAAGAGAATGTTGAAGCACTGCAACGCTTAATTGAGTTGTGTCACGTCAGTGCTTGGTTGGCGGATATGTTGGTTAAATACCCCGCTCTATTGGATCAACTCTTGGATGAAGAGATGCTTTACTCCCCGCTGGAAGCGAGCGCCTTACAGCACGAATCTCAAGTGATTTTACAGGCCGCTCAGTTGGATGAAGAGGAGTTTATGAACGCCTTACGTCAATGGCGACACGCTCAGGTATTTAAAGTGGCCGCGGCGGATGTGACGGGCAATGTACCCGTTACCGAAGTGAGCAATTATTTAACATGGATTGCCGAAGCGGTGTTGGCGTGTGTGGTGGAATTTGCATGGCAACTCATGCAACAAAAAAATGGCTTGCCAGGCGGCATGACGCAAGGGAATAAGCGCAACCCTTTTATGGTGTTGGGGTATGGAAAGTTGGGTGGTATTGAGTTGGGCTATGGTTCTGACTTGGATGTGGTATTTGTGTATGAAGGGGTTAAATCAAGCGATCAGGCCATTAGCCCAGCAGGCAAAGCATTGGATAATTCAATGTACTTTATTCGAATGGGGCAAAAAGTGATTTCACTGATGACCACCGTAATGCCTGCAGGTATTTTGTATGAAGTGGATACTCGATTAAGACCCAATGGCGCCTCGGGCATGATGGTTGTTGATTTTGAAGGCTATCAGAACTATCTGAAAAATAAAGCGTGGGTCTGGGAACATCAAGCCTTTGTACGAGTACGAGCCGTAACGGGTGACGCTCAGAGTATTGAACATTTTAATCGATTTAAAGCCTCTTTTTTACAACAAAAAAGAGATGTAAATGTGATCCGAAAAGAAGTGGTTGAGATGCGTCAAAAAATGATGGATGAACTGGATAAAAGCAGTGAGACCATCTTTGACCTAAAGCAAGGTCGTGGTGGCATTGTGGATATTGAATTTATGATGCAGTTTTTGGTATTAAGTTATGCGCATGTTTATCCCGCACTTTGTCAATACAGCGATAACTTGCGTATTTTAGAGGCCGCGGCAAGTACACAATTATTAACTCAGAAAGAGACCGACGATTTATTGGATGCTTATAAAACGTATCGCTCTAAGTACCATCGAGTGGCGTTACAAAATGAAAAACCATTGGTATCCAGTGACTGTTATTTACCACAGCGTGAAGCGGTGCAGCGAGTTTGGATAAAATTGATGGAGAGAGGTAAGGAGTAGTCTATTCACTACTCCTAATAATGAACGCAATGAATGATTTTCATTGCGTGATAGAGCCTATTATTTAGTGGCGTGCACCAAAAAACATCATTCCTTGGCGCTGACCAGCGTTAGGGTTTTCAGAAGGTGTTGGTGTTACAACGTCATTGTTAGACGGCGTGTAACCATCGGTAAATGTCATCATGTAAGCGACAATCGCATCTTCTTGAAAACTAGACAGCCTAAGGTTTCCAACAAATCGTGTTTCAAGGTTTTGCGATACCTCAGGTGCTTCCCATAGCCCAGGAATGTCACGGGTATTGTAGAACTGAACCACTTCTTTTAAGGTTTTTAACAGACCGTTATGCATATAAGGAGGGGTGTTTGCAATGTTACGTAAGTGTGGTGTTTTAAATTTACCGTTTTCAGAGGCTTCATTCAGTACGCCACCTAACCCTAGATCAATCGTATGGGGTTGTAAGTTCAGTGGGTACTCATTATTTTTAGGAAGCCCTAAATTATAGTACTTGAAATCGGTGAATAAAACAGGCGTTGAAGAGGGATTGCCATTCCCCATGCGCATTCCGTTCCCCATTCCCATGCCACCACGATCGGTATGACATTGGCTGCACAGTGCACGACCATTAAATAACATACGACCTTGACGCTCTAAACGAGTAAACGTTGCTTCTCCTGCCATTACCGCATCAAACTTAGAGGTAAACGGACTGACTTCGTCGGTTTTTTCGTAAGCCGCAATGGATTCTGCAACACACTGGTAGGCCGCTTCAGTATCGGATGTTGAGTCGCATACTCTATTAAATAGGCTTACATAACTAGAAGCACGAACATCAGCGATGACGGTCTCTTTGTCAGGGTTTGCCATTTCAACTGGGTTTAAAAAAGGACCTTTCGCTTGCTCGGTTAAGTTTGCGGCACGGCCGTCCCAAAATTGTCCACCAATGGCAACACCATTGGTATAACTGAATTCTGGAAAAAATTTGGCGTAAGATGCCGTAGGTGAGTTTCGACCACCAAATAGCCCTTGAATTACGCCTTCAGATACCGGTAGTTCTGTATCTGGATCTGCAAATCCAGCTTTAGGGTGGTGACAACTGGCACAAGATTGTCCATTGGGCTCGGATAAGTTTTCATCAAAAAACAGCATTTTCCCCAATCTTTCTTGAGACGTCAGTGGTGCTGCTTGAGCACTTGATATGGACAGACCTAAAAGGCCATAAAAACATAAGGCAACGCCTGTTTTAACGAAGCCTTTATTTTTTTTTTGTTTATTCATGTTGGGGTTTCCTACGGAAGCTTAGAGTAAAAAATGAAGTATAACCACTTTAAGGTAGGCTAACTTACATCTATTTTCCAGCGTATTATAGGGGTTTGGGGTCGCTTGTAAACGGATATTTTAAGGCGCTATTAAATAAGCCTAATAACTTAAGGGCTAAGTAGCTAGCCCTGAAGAGGTATGGATTTATTTGTCTAACGAAATTTTTCGTAACCTTAATGAATTCACAATCACCGATACCGAGCTAAAGCTCATCGCGGCGGCGGCGATGATGGGGGAGAGTAAAACCCCAAAGACGGGGAATAGAATTCCTGCGGCAACGGGTACGCCTAAGCTGTTGTAGATGAAGGCAAAAAACAGATTTTGTTTGATGTTTTTCATCACCTCCATGCTTAAGGTTTTGGCTTTAACAATGCCGTGTAAATCGCCTTTTACTAGGGTGATTTCGGCACTTTCAATTGCCACGTCGGTTCCCGTTCCCATGGCGATGCCTACATTGGCTTGTGCTAAGGCGGGCGAATCGTTGATGCCGTCTCCTGCCATGGCGACAATTTTGCCTTGAGCTTGTAGTTCTTTGATTTTATTGAGTTTGTCTTCGGGCAGGCAATCGGCGACAAAGCTGGTTAAATTCAATTCACTGGCAACGGCTTGCGCGGTGTTGTGATTGTCGCCCGTCATCATAATCACTTCAACCCCTTTACTCATTAGCTCGGCAATGGATTTTTTGCTGTTCTCTTTAATCGCATCGTAAATGGCAACATAGCCTAGGGCTTTTTGATCGACGGCAATATAAGAGACGGTTTTTCCTTGTTGTTGCTGTGTTTGAATTTGCG
>JAKITH010000137.1 GCA_021648185.1 Thiomicrorhabdus sp.
TTTGCGGTATTGAGCTCCTGTTTTATTTCGTCATTGGCTTTTGCGGAAACGACCGCTGAGATTGGTGAATCGGTGACGCGGCCAAGTGAATACTTTGGTCAGATCATGCTCTCACTGGTTCTGGTGTTGTTGATTATTTTTTTAGCCGCTTGGGTTTTACGTCGTTACAGTCGTTTTCCAGGGGTGGCCGATGGAAACCTTAAAGTCATTGGTGCGTTATCGGTCGGTCAAAGAGAGCGCATTCTGTTATTACAGGTTGGTCAAGAGCAAATTCTCGTGGGGGTAACCTCTAATAAAATTACCACGTTACATCAGCTTGAAGAACCCGTGCAAGTAAAGGATAATGTCCCCATAGGCAGTCAGTTTTCAAAACGATTGCAAGAGGCTTTAAAGCCAACATCAACCCCAAAGGATGTCTCAAAAACTCATCGTGAAGATTCTTAAATCGGTTTTATTTCTCGTAGTCGCCTTTTTTCCTATTGTCTCATGGGCAATGCCTGGTATTCCCGCGTTTACCGTTGAAACGGATGCCTCAGGAACGCAAGACTATACCTTAACCATGCAAATACTGTTGTTGATGACGGGGCTAACCTTGTTGCCAGCCGCTTTGATCGCAACCACCTCTTTTTTACGAATCGTCATAGTACTCGCTTTACTTCGTCAAGCACTTGGTACGATGCAAACGCCTTCTAATCAAGTTCTGATTGGGCTTGCATTGTTTTTAACCCTTTTTATTATGGCACCCGTACTCGACAAAATTTACGATGAGGCCGTTAGCCCTTATTTAGAGGAACAGATACAGTTTAAAGAGGCGATAGAGCGAGGCTCTAAGCCAATGCATCAGTTTATGCTACAGCAAACACGAGAAGATGATTTAGGCATGTTTGCTGAAATGGCCGACATTACCTTATCAGACCCTCAAGCGGTGCCTTTTAGAGTGCTGATTCCCGCGTTTATGGTCAGCGAATTAAAAACGGCCTTTCAAATTGGGTTTATGATTTTTATCCCTTTTTTGATTATTGATTTGGTGGTGGCCAGTTTGTTAATGGCGATGGGGATGATGATGCTTTCACCTATGATTATCTCTTTGCCTTTTAAATTAATGCTGTTTGTATTAATTGATGGTTGGGCTTTGGTAACAGGTACCTTAGCCAATAGCTTTGTTGTGCCGGGAGGCATCTAATGCAACAAGAGTTTGTGTTAACACTGGGTCAAAGAATGCTAGAAGTGGTGGCCATGATGGCCGCACCGTTATTAATTCCAGCACTGCTTGTTGGTTTATTGGTCGGAATGTTTCAAGCGGCCACTCAAATTAATGAAATGACATTAAGCTTTATTCCAAAGCTCATGATCGTGGGAGTGGCGTTAGTGGTCGCTGGCCCATGGATGTTAACCACGTTAATCTCCTTTACACGCGAGTTGTATTTAAACATTCCAGCAATGATTGGGTAGTTGAATGACTTTTAGCTATCCAGAATTCTTACAGCTGGCTGGTTTATATTTTTATCCCTTTGTGCGCATTAGCGCCATGTTTATGATTATTCCTATCTATGCATTTCGCTCCGTTCCCGTTCGATTTAAATTAATTTTAACGGTTTTTGTTACCTTAGCCGTTGCTCCCTCTTTATCCCTTCCTCCGCCTGTAGATCCTTTTACATGGCAGGGCGTGCTGTTTATCTCTCAGCAAATATTAATTGGTCTTGCCATGGGACTGATTTTTTTAGTGGTCTTTCAAGCATTTGTAATGGCAGGGCATATGATCGCCATGGCCATGGGGTTGGCATTTGCTTCCATGGTCGATCCCAGTTCGGGGTCTCAAGCCCCCATTGTTTCGCAGTATTTTTCAATTATTGTTACCCTGCTATTTTTATCCTTAAATGGCCATTTATTAGTGATTCAAGTAGTGGTGGACAGTTTTGAATATCTGCCGATCGGTATCTCATTTTTAAATAGAGAGAGTTTAAGGCTGGTTTTTGAATTTGGAAGTTATATCTTTTTGGGTGGGGTTTTAATTGCATTGCCAGCGGTGACTGCATTGTTATTGGTGAATATTGCTTTTGGTGTGGTTACTCGTGCCGCACCCGCGCTGAATATTTTTGCAGTCGGTTTTCCCATTACATTGTTAGCAGGGTTAATTTTATTATCATTAATTACCCCCTTAATGTTGCCACACTTGCAAGAGCTAATTGGTCATGCGCTTGATATTGTGACGCGTTTAGAACTAACAGGAGCGTAAACCGATGGCTGAAAACGCAGATGGCTCTGAAAAATCCGAAGAACCCACCGAGAAAAAACTCCGAGAATCGAGAGAAAAAGGGCAAGTTCCTCGCTCTAGGGAGTTAACAACCCTTTTGGTGACGCTGTCAGCGGCACTTTTTTTGATGTTTTATGGCGCTCAGATGATAGAAGATTTTGAGGTCATTATGATCAAAGGTCTCAGCTTTGATCGTTCCGTTGCATTTGACACCTTAAAATTATTTGATTTGATTGGCGCTCTGATAGAGACGGCTTTTTTCTTAATTCTTCCGTTTTTATTGGTCATGACCTTTGTGGCATTGGTCGCACCTACCTTACTGGGAGGTTGGTCGTTTAGTGTAAAAGCGATGTCACCCAAATTTAGTAAGCTCAATCCAGTTTCAGGTATTAAACGGATGTTTTCAGCCAAGGCCTTGCTGGAACTCTTTAAGGCATTTGCTAAGTTTACATTGGTTTTATCCATGGCCGTTTTTTTTATATACACCACGTTTGGTGAAATTTTAGCCTTAGGCGTGGAGCCACTAAGATCAGCCTTAGGTCATGCAGGTAGCTTGATCGTTGAAGCATTTATCTTTGTGAGCTTATCTTTATTGATTGTCGCCGCCATTGATGTCCCTTTTCAGTTGTGGGACCATAATCAAAAATTATTAATGACCAAACAAGAGGTTAAAGAGGAGCACAAACAACAAGAAGGGAATCCAGAAGTTAAAGGGCGAATTCGACAGGTTCAAAGAGACATGTCGCAACGTCGTATGATGGAAAAAGTACCCGATGCCGATGTGATTATTACCAACCCCACGCACTTTGCGATCGCCTTAAAATACGATACGGAAACGATGCAAGAGCCGATTATACTGGCCATGGGGGTAGACTTTATGGCGGCTCAAATTCGAACCGTTGCGACGGAAAAAAATATTGCAATTATAGAAGCCCCGCCGTTAGCGCGTGCTTTATACTATAATGCTGAGATTGATCAACCCATTCCGTATGATTTGTTTAAAGCGGTGGCTTCCATTTTAGCCTACGTGTATCAGTTAAAAGAGCACGGAAAGGCTGAAGAGGTTGACTTTGAAGCGCTACCGATTCCAGACAATATGAAAACTGA
>JAKITH010000138.1 GCA_021648185.1 Thiomicrorhabdus sp.
GCAAGATTATTAGTCGCAAAAGAAATTTTAAATCAAGGAGGAAAGGGGACTTCAAAATTTTCGTCAAGTTTTAGCTCTCGAATAAGCCCCTATCCTTCGACATAAAACGTTTTTTTACCTGTTTTTAACGACAAGCCTGCATTGTCAATTTATTTTGATGTAGCATCGGACGTTAAAAATAAACTACGTGGTTTTCACCTCTTAATAGATGGTTAAAATCAAATCATCTTGAATTTACCTTTCATACCTCTACCTAAAAACCAAAAGCTGTCTCGTTACACCAAAGTCTCACCGATTTTAAAAAGGAATAAAAAATGAACTTACTAAAATATTTAATCGCTTTTGCCTTTTTTTGGGGCATAAGCAGCACAACAGGTGCGGCCATACCGCCGCCGCCTGTCAATCAAAATTTGGGAATACCTGACACCTCCTTTTCAAATTTTGGCCCTGACCTTTGTAAAGCCTGCCATTGGGCTTCAGCAAGAGGCGACGACCCTCTAAGTGGTGCACCCGTTAAACCTGGGTACAACCCAGACAGACACCACTTAGCGGTTAATACCGAAATTGATGGCAAGCCAGAATTTCCTCCTTTTCGCGACGCGGATGGTGATGGTGTCAACGACACTGTATTTGGTTGCTTAAACTGCCATAAGATCCTCACTCAAGGTGTTGACATCGAAACGGCAATACTAGACGGTGTTATTTACTTTAATTATCGTAACTGCTTAAACTGCCATGAAAGAGACGTAGGGCCTCTTACGGTTCACCATGCAACAGACCTTGCACAAACTGGTTTTTGCTTTAAGTGTCACGGTGGTCTTGTACGAGGCATTGATGTTGATACACTAGAAGGCAAAAAACCTGACCCAAACAATGTCAATGAAACTATTCCAGTCGTCATTAACTCCTATGGAGTCAGCATGATCACTCCTTGGCGCAGTAACAAACCAAACGGCGATAACTCCCAAATAAACCATGCTGGCACAAAGCCTGGAAACTGTAACTTTTGTCACAATACCGCATCTGGCAATACTGACCAAGGTGGTACACCCGAAGTGATTAATTTACCCAATGGCAATACCTTTATAGCTCCCATTCTCAATAACGAGCAAAACCACCATAACACTGGCTTTTTTGAAGATGCGCGATGTGCTTGGTGTCACAAATTTGACTTTGATCAAGAAGAAATTCAATCGGATGGGCAAGCCATTAAAATCTGCCAACGTTGCCACGACATACCCACGCTTCACAATATAGAGTTTGATAAAGATGGCAACGGCATTACTCCTGGTGAAGAAGAACCATACTATGGTCATATTGGTAATGAAAAAAATTGCTGGGGTTGCCACGGCTTCACTAAAAATAAAGTGCAAAATCAAGATGGCGAATGGGTTGATATCAGCAATCAAAACGTAGTCGTAAGTGATGACAATAACGCTCTCATGAACAGCGTTAGCAGTGCGCTTATCCCAACAATTAATACGCTTAGCCTACAATCTATACCCTCTGGTGAAGCAATAAATATCACCATTATGGGCATGAACATGGTTAACTCTAGCTTAATACCCAAATACGTACTTAACTCAGACGGCTCAAGAGCCCTCAATGAACAAGGCAAGGAATTTACTGAAATATCAACCATTGTATGGTCTTCAGAGGTTGTTTTAACCGATAAAAACAATAACGCAATCGTTATTGTGCCTGACTATCAAGACACAGGAAAACTCGAATTTATAATTCCTGAAACAATGACTACAGGAGTTTATCAAGTATCACTTAAAAAGGCAGGACATGTATCTAACCCGATAGGATTAACTATTACGCCAGCAATGGCTACTAAAATAGCAATCACATTAAGGTCACATGAAGGACTAGTTATACTCTCTGGCATCAACTTTATGGAAACAGTAAATGGCATGAGCTATAAAATGGTTGACCAAAATGGGAAAGAGCCAGCGCGTACCTATTTATGGAGAGACGACTTGATCGTTGCTTTATTCGAAGACGTTCCTGAAAGCGTAACCATTAAAACCCTTTACGACGAAAGAACATTTGAGATTCATGAATATTAATTAAAAAAACTCATCAGTATTTTCAATACTGAAATTGAGTAACCATTAAAAAGCGGAAACCACATAGTGGGTTTCCGCTTTTTTTAACACCTAATTTCATCCAAAAGTGATTACTTAAAATTGCACTTTGTAAAAACAACGGAATACTAACTATGAAACAATATAAATGGCTACTAACAACATGCTTATTAATTACCAGTACAACGCTTTCTATGCAAACACTGGCATCAAGCACAAGCTTAAACGCCGCCACCAGCACAACACCCTCTCAAGAAATAGCAAGAGAACTCTTAGCGCGAGTTAATGGACAACCAATTTACCAAGATCAATTGGAAGCTCAAGTTCAAGCCAAATTAAAAAAATATAAACGCTTTAGCGCCAAAGGCCCCACCTCCCTCTCTGAAGATTTGAAAAAAGGCCTTCAAAATGAAGTACTGCAAAAATACATACACGCAGAACTCATTCACCAAGCCAGTAAAACACACAAGGTAAAAAATATTGATGAAAAAATAACGTTATTTATTGAAAATGCAAAAAAGAACAACATCCCTATTCAAAATAAAGAAGCCATTAAACGACAAATTCACATTAATGAATACCTTCAAGCACACGATCTAATAGACACTCTACCTAGTGATGAAGAGGTAAGAGCCTTCTATGAGAAAGGTAAAGACAAGTTTATCTCCTCACAAGAAAAAAGACGTGTTCAACATGTTTTTACCGTTGAAAACGATAATATAGTAAAAGCTCAAAAACTACTTTCTGATGGACAATCCTTTAAAGATGTGGCCATAAAATACTCCAAAGATGAAAATTCCAACGAAAATGGTGACTTAGGATTTATTACTAAAGGCTACATGCCTAAAGAAGTTGAGGACTTTGTTTTTAGCACTCAACCCAACAAGCTCAGCCCTATCATAAAAACAGACTCTGGCTACCATCTTGTAAAAGTACTTGAAATCAGAGCTAAAGGAAGAACCGTCCCATATGAAAAAATAAAAGACTTCTTAGCACAGGGCTTAAAAACACAAACAAAAAGTAAAAAAGTTGGTGAGCACATAACTCGCTTAAAAGAAAATGCCAAAATAGAATTTTTTACATCTAAGTAAAAATAAACCTATAAACCCCAAGCCCCTTAATTAAAAAGCAAAAAAGATTGCAAGTACTTGACCTCTGCCCAAAGAAACTACCTTTGGGGCAGAATCAAAAGTTTGTGCTCTAATCTTGTTTTAAATCAAG
>JAKITH010000006.1 GCA_021648185.1 Thiomicrorhabdus sp.
CTTGGGTGATACGACTGGAGGTGGGGCCAGTTTGATTTTTGTATTTGGCATCGGCACGTTTGTTGTAGGGTTTTTCAACGGCGCTGGAAAGCGTTTCAAAATTGATGGCACAAATGTCCATTCCTGGGCGTAAGGCGAGGGGGAGTTTTCCGCTGTTAAAAATTTCTAATACAATTTGGCCATGCCAGCCTGGGTCAATTCGGTGGGCGGTCACATGCACCATCAATCCTAGTCGGGCAAGACTGGATCGACCGTCTAACCAGCCCACTAAATCGTCGGGTAGGGTGACGGACTCAAAGGTGGCGGCCAATGCGAGTTCACCAGGATGGAGAAAGAAGGCTTTGTCATCGGGGATAAGAATTTCATCGCCCATCACGGTGTCCATTATTTTTTGCATTTCGTCTTTCGGGCCGCTTAAGTCTATGTAGGGGGCGGTGTGGTCATTAAAGACGCGAAAGCGGTTGTCTAGTCTTAAGTCGACACTAATGCCTTTGATTTTGCTGGCATCAGGTTGGGGGGTAATGGTTATTTTCCCTACCTTTAAGTGTTTAATAATGTCTGTATCGCTGAGTTTCATAATGTTTTAGGCAGTTCCGCAAGGTTAAGGGTGATGATTTTATCTTCTTTTTTGTTTATGAGGCGTATCTTTGCTGGAAAATATTGGTATTTGGGCAGTAGCCAGAGTTCCATTTTAAACTGTTGACTTTCAAATACGTATTTTAAGGCTTTAAATGCTCGATTGGAAAATTTAAAGCTGAGATTTTCGGGTTGGTCGATCGTGGTAAAGCTTAACTTTTCTTGAAAATTGCTGTCTTGAATCGAAAATTCCAGCGTCTTTAGGGCGCGATTATTCAATTTAAAGTATTGAATGGCATAGGGGATCGACATGATGTCAAAGGTATTGGGTTGAGCAGACCATGTACGATTTTTTTCAATAAAGACCACTTGATCGTTTTCAGTATCCCGTTTTAACGTGGTGTGCTTTTGCACTTTTTTGCCGTCTTTTTTACTGATGCCTAGTTTATGGTAACTGAGCCAAGTAAGGGTATTTTTAGTTTGTTTAAGTTGAATCGTTTCTATTGAGGAGTCGCTGAAAAACATGGCCGCGAGTCCTGATGGTTTGGCACGGCTGATTAAGGTACAGTTCTCTTGCTGGCAATTAAATTGGTGCGTGGCTTTGCCAAGCTCTACACCAAAGGCATTGACATAATAGCTGCTTTTGAAATTAGGCAACGTATTGGCTAAAGAGGCGGTTGTGTAGAGTGCGGTATAAAATATTAACCCAACATATAATGATTTTTTGAATAATGAATAGGACATAAAGCGCCTTTTCTTTTTTAGAAGGAGGGCTTTTAGTATATTAAATAGAGTGGTCATTCAGCGTGTTCAATTGTTGAGGTTTTCTTAAGAGAGTCTGTTCAAACCAGGTTTGATGGTCTTTAAATTCCAGCTTACCTTGTGCAAACCACAGAATTACAAGTGGGTAGGCTAGGTGCTCTTGTTGGTGTACTTTTGCTTTTAGGGTCTCTTCGGTATCTTGTTGGGTAATGGCTACTTTGGCTTGTAAAATCACAGGGCCACTGTCCAGTTCAGGGGTGACAAAATGAATGCTTAGCCCATGTTCCGTATCGCCCGCTTCTAAAGCGCGTTTATGGGTGTTTAGCCCCGTATATTTGGGGAGTAGAGAAGGGTGGATATTGATCATTTTACCTAAAAAATGCTGGGTAAAGGCGGGGGTTAAAATTCTCATAAACCCAGCTAAAACAATTAGATCAATCTGTTCTGCATCAAGAGTCGATTGCAAGGCTTGATCAAAGGCTTCCCTGCTGGCAAAGCTTGTGTGCTCGATTACTTGCGTTGGAATGTGTGCATTTTGAGCACGAATTAAGCCATAAGCATCGGTTTTATTCGAGAGCACTAACGCAATTTTATACTCATGAGCGTGCTGTTTTTGATGTTCAATAATGGCTTGAAGGTTTGAGCCACTGCCTGAAATTAAAACGGCGATACGAATAGGTTGTTTCATAGTGTTTAAAGGAGAAAAAGGCGTTAAATTAGGGGGGGGAGAAAAAACCGCTCATTTTGGTGAACGGTTTTTTATTAAAGTGTCATTAACGTTGAACTAGTTGAACGCTGGGCGCTTCGGCTTCAGAGGCTTCGATTTGACCGATTACCGAAACGGTTTCGCCGGTGGCGGTAAGTAAGTCGATGGCTTTTTGTTGCTCTGCTTGATCCACCACGATGACCAGTCCAATACCGCAGTTTAAAGTACGGTGCATCTCTTCGTACTCTACATTTCCGGCTTGTTGAATCCAATCAAATACCGCTGGGCGTTTCCAGCTATTGGTGTTTACGTTGGCCATGGTGTGGTTTGGCATCACGCGGGGTAGGTTTTCGAGCAGTCCACCGCCAGTAATGTGTGAAACGGCATGAATATCCACCGATTTCATAAGATTTAATAAGGATTTAACGTAGATTCGAGTGGGTTCCATTAAGGCATCAATAAGCGGTTGGCCGTCAATGTCCATTTGTAAGTCCGCATTACTGACTTCAAGAATTTTACGAATGAGTGAGTAACCATTTGAGTGAGGACCTGTGGATGCTAAGCCCAGCATGACATCGCCCGCTTTGACTTTGGTGCCATCAATTAAATCGGCTTTTTCTACGATTCCAACACAGAATCCAGCTAAATCGTAATCACCATTATGGTACATACCTGGCATTTCGGCGGTTTCGCCGCCAATCAGTGCACAGCCCGATTGTAAGCAGCCTTCGCCGATGCCTTTAACCACATCGGTCGCGATGTCAATTTCAAGCTTGCCTGTGGCGTAGTAATCTAAAAAGAACAGTGGCTCAGCGCCTTGTACAATCAGGTCGTTGACACACATGGCGACCAGATCAATCCCTACTTGATCGTGTTTGCCACTGTCGATGGCTAGGCGTAATTTGGTGCCAACTCCGTCGGTTCCAGAGACTAAAATTGGATTTTTATATTTGGCCATGTCCAGCTCAAATAACGCGCCAAACCCACCCAATGAGGAAGGGACTTCGGGGCGAGTAGTGGCTTTTGCAATGGGCTTAATGGCTTCAACCAGTGCGTTTCCAGCATCAATATCTACGCCAGAGTCTTTGTAATTAATGGATTGTGTATTTGTAGTCATAGTCTCTATTCTAAATGTTACGCCTTTAAGCGGGTTTTACCCTATTTAAAGGCTTGAAGTAAGCTGACGCCACCTAAAAAGGTTGTACTAAGGCGATTAAAAAACATTATGATATTGTAACGAAATTTTGAGAATAATATATGAGAAGTTTTCGCTTATTAGTACTGTTTTTGCTGTTGAACGCGGTTTCAAGTGTTTGTGTGAGTGCCCCTATGGGAGTGGATAAGGCTCAAGAGCATCGCTTGTTTACCGTAACGTTGCTCTACCATAATGGGGAGCAAACCATTGAGAGTACGTTACAAGAGGCGATGGCAACGTTATTGGTTCGATTAACGGGACAAAAAACATTTTTAACCAGCCGAGTGGCGCAAATTTACCTTAAGAACCCAAAGTCTTGGTTAAAAAATTACGATATTACGCCTCGAGTGGAAGAGGGGGTCATCGTAGGTAAAAATATTGTTTATACTTTTTTAGAAGATAAATTACGCCAAGAGTTTCGTCAGCGTTTTATGCCTATCTGGCCACTGTCCAAGCGGCCTAACACCCTAGTAATGGGAGCCTTGGTGCAAGGAGGAACCCTTATTCGATTGGATGAAGCGCGTTTGGACGATCGTCTTGATGCGGATTTTCGTCACTATCCTAACAAGGTGATGCTGCCTATTACGCTTCCGAATTTGGTGAATAGAATAAAAAACGACTGGATACTTCCTGTTGAATCGGCACAAACTGCGTCAGGTATTCAAGTGATATTAGCCAAACTGGATCTGCCTTATTTATTGAGTTTTAAAGTGGTGATGAACGGGGGGGATAATAATCGCTTAACGTGGGCATTGTACGATCAATCGGGCGAAAAAAAGCTTTCTGGTGTGCAAAATAAGGGTGTGGTTACGATACTGACTGAGAAGATGTTTGACCAAGTGATGCAGTATTACGCTCAAATAACATCGCAGAGTCCAATTGAGATAGAGCCTGATAGACAAACGATTCAATTAACGATTTATGGCGTTGAGGGACTGGATCAAATGTTGTTTTTTGAGCGTTTGTTGGCCTCAAACCCCCAAGAAATACGTTCTGTTGAGTTGGTTTCTATGCAGTTGGGTCAGGTTCAGTATAGAATAACCCCTCAATCAACCTATCAGAGTGTATTGAACTGGATTCAAAGCTGGCCTCAACTGAGGCTAGAGGAGAGCCGTCAAGAGCAAGGGTTGATTATCACCAGAGTGAGGGCTGGATTTTCATTACACCAGCCCAAAGGGAATTAAACGTGTTTGTACAGATGCCGTTAAAAATTGGTTTACGGGATGATGCCTGTTTTGAAACCTTTGTGACCGAACAAGAGTCGTTGGCAGTGGCTTTTAATGGCCTACAAAATGCGTTAATGCAATCTAGTGGCAGTGCGTTTTATTTGCATGGTAAAAGTGGCGTGGGCAAAACGCATTTATTACAAGCCTCTTGTCGCTTTATTACCGAGCAAGGCAGGGCGAGTGTGTACTTTCCCTTTGAAGATCTCTCTTTGCCTTTGATTCCGGATGTTCTTATTGGTTTAGAGCAGATGCCGTTGGTCTGTTTGGATGATATGACACATATTATTGGTCAAGCTAAGTGGGAACATGCGTTATCAAATTTGATTACCAAGTCCAGTGTTCAGGGGCATACCTTAATTTTAGCGGGTCAGAAGCCTATTAATGATTGGGATATTGCGACGACGGACTTGGCCAAAGCGTTAATGACGGTTTTACCGATTGAAATTCAGGCATTAGCAGAAAAAGAGGAAGTGATTTTGGCGTTGCAGCGTCACAGTCAACGGCTGGGCTTTGAGCTGCCAAATGATGTGGGTAACTATTTAATTAAACAGTTTTCAACCGATTTACAGGAGTTACTGGCGGTGTTAAAGCTGTTAGAACAAGCTACTCTGGTTGAAAAAAGACGATTAACCCTTCCTTTTGTGAAGAGTTTCTTAAAGGGTGAGTGATCGCCCACCCTCGGTTTTAAATAAAACTATTAAAAACAATAGAATAGGAAAATATTTTGTATGAAAACTTCATTTTATAGTACGTTTGTTTTTACGATGTTAATGGCTTTATTTACTTGGAGCGCAACAGCATACAGTGCTGAACTCAAAGAGGACATTAAATTCATTGATTTAGATGGCAATGAATCGATGCTTTCGGATTATAAAGGCAAATGGGTTATTGTGAATTTATGGGCCACGTGGTGTCCGCCATGTTTAGTGGAAATTCCAGACCTAATTATGTTTCATGAAGAGAACAAGGATAAAAATGCCATTGTAATTGGGGTGAATTATGAAGATATTGCCATTAGCAAGGTTAAGGCGTTTGCAGAAGAACAGATGATTAATTTTCCAATCGTGCGCTTTGAAGGCAGAATAGACGGCATTAACAGTCCCTTTGGTCGTGTATATGGTTTGCCTGCTACCTACATGGTGGCGCCTGATGGACAAGTGGTTGCCGCTCGAACGGGAATGGTGGATCAAAAAATGCTAGAGGGATTTATGGCTAAATACACCGAAATGAAGGTTGAAGAAGAAGCCAAAAGTACCGCCAAAAAAGGTGAGGAGTAGTTTCTATGCTGTCAACTCGTTTAGCTTATGGTCTTAAATATTGGCGTTTGGCGATTCACTTAGTGTTTAAAACCAAACACTTTGGGGTCAATAATTTATGGTGGTCAGCACAGCCGTCAGCCATTGGCTGGCATTGGTATCAAATTATTTGGGGAATGGTTACCGTGATGCCGATTGTTCGTAACTATCAGTCGTTAAAAGTTAGAAGCTGCTTGGGTTGGTTGCCCGAATCAGAATGCTTGGCACTGGGTTTTAAAATGCCGTAAACGAGAGCATTGCACGAAAGATAGAGGGGGGGGTAAAAAATGATTCAAATGGATTTAGAGCAACGGCAATCATCGCGCTTTTTACGCCCATTTCTGGTAACAGGAAATGAAGATGAAGACTTTTCGGCCCCTTTTGACGGGTTTGATGTTAATTTAACAGGGCTGAGTTTTTGGGTTGAAGAGGCCGACTACTTTCTACCTGAGCAACAACTCAGTTTACGAATTAAAAATACCGAAACCGACGAGGTGTACTGCTTAGAAAGCGTTGAAGTAGTACATCAGCGAGCCGAGGGCGACCGTTTTTTATGTGGTTGCCACATTGTTCAAGTCACCAGTGCACAACTGTTGTCGCATCACCGAATTGTGATGACCGATGAAAAAACGGCCTTAGTCTCGATGGCCGATTCCAAGCTCTCCGAATTTGATTTTATTGAAGACGGCTCTTCACTCTCTACCGATCAAGCAGACTTTCAAGAAGCCAGTATGGCACTCAATTTAGCAGTATCGCAGCTAAAATCCAGCCGAAACTGGGGGCATGTTTTATTGCAAGATATTCAAGATACCATTGATTCGGCACAAGATACACAAGTTGATGTGGAGACACTTAAGCAAGTGTTCACGAACTTTTCTGAGTATTACGATCATATGAGTGACACCACCATTGCACTGGCTATGCTGGCCAAATTGTTAGCACATACCCCTGAGCAACCAGCGGATAAATCGTCTTGGAAAACACTAATCTCCGATTTTGAAACCCGATTTTTAACCGAACAGCAGCAAATTGCTTATGACTTTATGCACCAAGGCATGAGTGCCGATGAGGCGTTAAAAATGGCAGAGGAGTACATCAACCGTTTGTAACGTAGGCGAGTAAAAAAAATGATAAATTTTATTTATAATAGAGTGATTATTTTTTATAGCAAAAAAGCGCTTTAATAGGCTTGGTTTAAGCTATATTATGATTTTAGTTTTTAAATACGTATTTTGATGCCCCGTAAACTTATTTATAGTGCTTCCGAACAACGCCAGCACATTAGTGTAATACTTTGTAAAATAACCAAAGGATGATTCATGCAAAACCATGTTTTCTTAAATAAACAACCCATTCTGGATGCCAATAAAGAGCTATATGCTTATCAGTTAACCATGGAGTCTTTAGCCGAAGAGGGCGTTGAGTTTTCTGAGTGGGAAGTATTGGCAAAAGGATTTTATGCGGATTTAGAAGAGAACGTTGGCGTTGAGAATATTACGGCAGGAAAACCCGTTTTTTATCGTGCTCCTCATTCGTTATTAAGGCTTGAATTACTACCAAAGTTGGATTGTTTAAGCAGCTTAACGGTTGAAGTTGATGCTGATGTATTAACCGACGTAGACGCGTTAAATACCTTAAAAGAACTTAAAAAATCTAAGGTCTCCATTGCCATTGCGGACTTTAAACCGAGTGAGGCGTGTACTAAGTTATTAAGCATTGCCAATGTGGTTAAGCTGAACACCAAAGATTTTTCGCCGGATGATATTGCTACAGAAGTGGCGGCGTTAAAGGCGCAACAAAAGACGGTGGTGATTACTGGCGTTGAAACGGATGCGCAGTTTGATCAATACCAAGCCTCGGGTGCAGATTATTATCAAGGTTTTTTCTTTGTTAACCCCGTTTTTTCATCTAAAAAAGAGCTCTCTAATAATAAACTATCTGTATTGAAATTATTGGCGGAAGTCAATGATCCTGATATCAGTTTTGACCAGCTTGCCGAAACCATTGGTGTGGATGTTGGTATGACGTATAAGCTGTTAGGAGCGATTAATCATCCTAAGAATGGCATTCCTAAACGAGTTGAAACGCTGAAAGAAGCGGTAAACTATATGGGCTTAAAGCGCCTTAAGTTTTGGGTGAACATGATGATGATGTCCTCTATGGAGGACGTGCCAGATGAGTTATTGGTGGTGGCGTTGGTTCGTGCTAAGTTTTTAGAAGGCATGGCTGAAAAATTAGGACACCCTGAAGCCAAAGATACCTACTTTATGGCGGGACTGTTTTCGACACTGAATTCATTTCTTAAAATCCCCATGTCAGATGTGGTTGAGCAACTGCCACTGCCAGAGGATGTTAAGTCTGCATTAATTGACCAGTCAGGGGACATGGGGAGCGTTATTTGGGTGATTCGTTCGCTAGAGCAAGGCAATACCCGCTTGAGTATTCCTGGACGCGAACAGATTGATATGATGATTATTTCCAGTGTCTATATGGCGGCAAATGGTTGGGCGTATAAAACCATTGCAAGTTTGCGCACTTAATGCTATACCCAAACTACTTGAAAATGCAGTTTTTTGAGCCCGTCTGAAACCACAATACTGCGTTGCATTTTTTAAGAATAGCCAGCTATTCTCTGCAATATGCGCCTTGTCTTGTAATCTCAGCCAGACTCAAAAACTCCGCATTTTCAAGTAATTTGGGTATATTCTATTGTTAACCCTAATTCATTTTTTATTTTATCTTCGGTTTAAGGTGAAGGGGGGGTTGCTTTTTGCAATGGAAACACCACCGCATGATCCATTTCCAGCTTGACTCCAATTTTTGAACCAATGGCATGGTCGTGATGTGATTGGCTCATGCACAGCACGTGTTCGCCGCTGTCGAGTTTTAAGGTGAATAAAAAATGTGATCCTCTAAAGACTCGATTCACCACTTCTAATTGCCATTCACTGTCATCGTGATGAATAATGTCGTCGGGTCGGACTAAGACCGATACTTTTTCATCGGGTTCAAAATCGTCACATACATTGGCTTTTAAATTTCCTAATGCGGTATGGACTCGGCTACAACTGCACACCTCACCTTTAATTAAAACCCCTTGCCCAATAAAATCGGCCACAAATGGATGGTTGGGTTCATGGTATAAATTATACGCTGTATCCCATTGCAATAAGGTACCTGCGTTCATTACGCCTACAGAATCGGCAATGGCAAAGGCTTCGTTTTGGTTGTGCGTGACCATTAAGGCGGTAATGCCTTCGGTTTTTAAAATACAGCGTACCTGTCTGGCGAGGTTTTCTCGTAGCTCCACATCCAGTCCAGAAAAGGGTTCGTCCATGAGCAGTATTTGCGGTTTGGGTGCCAGTGCGCGTGCTAAGGCCACACGTTGTTGTTGTCCGCCCGAGAGTTCATGGGGATAGCGCTTCTCTTTACCAGCTAAATCAACGAGCTCTAATAAGTCTTTAATACGTGATTTCTGCTCTTTTTTGCTAAAGCTTTCAATACCAAAACGAATGTTATCTGCAACATTAAGGTGCGGAAACAGCGCGTAATCTTGAAAAACCATCCCCACCTTGCGGGATTCGGTGGCAACATGCATGGTATTTGAAGAGACCTCTTGCTCCCCTAAATAAATACTCCCCTGTGTAATGGGTTGTAAACCGGCAATGGTTCGCAAGAGTGTGGTTTTTCCACAGCCACTGGGGCCTAATAAACAGCCAATTTCGCCCGCTTTTAAATGCAGAGAGATGTCGTTTAAAATAACACTGTTTTGATGGCGACTTTCAATTTGGGTTACTTGCAGTTCACGCATGGCGTTTTCCAATCAGTTTACTCAAAATAATCACAGGAATCAGACCCGTGATGACAATTAATAGGGCGGGCAATCCCGCGTCAGCGAGTCGTTCATCGGCGGCCATTTCATAGGCTCTAACCGACAGCGTATTAAAGTTAAAGGGTCTGAGTATTAAGGTGGTCGGCAGTTCTTTTAAAACCTCTACAAATACTAAAATAAAGGCGGTGATGAGGCTACTGCTGAGTAAAGGAATGTGAATACGCTTTAAAATGGTCCAGTTATTGGCGCCCAATGTTTTGGCCGACTCATCCATGCTGGGTTTGATTTGAGATAACCCTGAGCCAATGCTTTGCAGTGCGACGGATAAAAAACGGAAGCAGTAGGCAAAGACTAAGGCAAATAAAGTACCAGAGAGGAGTAGCCCAGTTGATATATTAAGGTGTTCGCGTGACCAACTGTCGAGCGTGTTATCAAACCAAGCAAAAGGAATAATGACGGCAACGGCAATGACTGTGCCGGGGATGGCGTACCCTAAGCCTGCTATTCGAACGGCATTGTCGGTAATTGGGTTGTTTTGAACGCGTTTTACGTAAAGAAACAGCAACGCAATGGTGATGGTAATGAATGCGGTCACAAACGCTAAGCTAAAGCTGTTCCATACCAAGTTTAAGAATTCGGCATTGAGCTGTGTGCTTGCCACATTGATTGACCAGTCCAGAAGTTGGAGTGCGGGGATGATAAACCCAAATAGGATGGGCAGCAGACAAATTAAAAAGGCAATGGCACCTCGTGTTCCCGTTAAGGTTGGAAGGGTCTTGGCGAGGGGGGCATTGTTGCCCGTAAAGTATTTTGCTTGTTTGCGTGACCAAAATTCGACCATCATTAAAATGGTCACAAAGACAAGCAGTAAAATAGAGAGTTGAGCGGTGGTGGTGGTGTCACCAAATCCTGTCCAAGTACGGTAAATTCCTGTGGTAAAGGTGGGCACGCCAAAATATTGTACGGTACCAAAGTCCGCCAAGGTTTCCATAAGCGCTAAAGTTAAGCCGGCAATAATGGCGGGGCGAGCAATGGGAAGAGCCACTTTAAAAAACGTTTTATAGGGGCCTGCTCCTAAGGTTCGGCTGGCGTGCATTACGCTTTGGCTTTGGTTGGCAAATGAGGTGCGAGCCAGCAAGTAAACATAAGGGTATAGCACCAAAGAGAACATCACAATGGCGCCACCCAAAGAGCGAATTTCTGGAAACCAAGCATTCACGGTTTGGGTGTCAAATACGGTGCGCAGTGCGGTTTGTACCACGCCTTCAAATTCCAATAATCCCGTGTAGGTGTAAGCAATAATATAGGCGGGTATCGCCATGGGAAGAAGCAATGCCCAGTGCAAAACAGATTTACCAAAAAACTGATATTGACTGATAAACCAAGCACTGGGAATGCCTAAGAGCAGCGTGCCAATGGTGACGCCCAGCATGAGCCATAATGAGTTAATAATGTATTCTGGTAGCAGGGTATCGCTTAAGTGCGTCCAGTTATCATTCGTCGGCTCAAACACAAAACTGACCAGAACCCAAAGAGGAACGGTCAGCAATAGAGCGGCAATGGCGGTCAAAATGGACCAGCGATTGAGGTATTTGATCATGAGGGTGCTTGGTTCAAACGGTTTACCAATTTATCTCCAGCCCGCACGATCCATTATACGAATGGCTTGGGTGTTTAAGTTTCCTAATTGGGTTAGGTTAAGCGCATCGCTGTGAAATTTACCCCAGTTTTTTAAGGTATCGCTCCAAGGTGCATCGGCAATCACTGGGTATTCATTATTGGTTTTGGCGTACCACGTTTGAGCATCTTTCGAGAGTAGATACTCAATAAGCTTAATGGCATTGTCCCTGTTTTTAGCCGCTTTGGTCACGGCAATGCCGCTGACATTGATGTGTGCACCACGATCCGATTGATTTGGCCAAAATACGCCCACCTGTTGTGCGGCTTTAACCTGTTTAGGGTCGTTGCTGTTAAGCATTTGCCCCAAATAATAGGTGTTAACCAAGGCAATGTCGCACTGGCCAGCGGCGACGGCTTTAATTTGATCGCGATCACCGCCTTTGGGTTTACGCGCCATATTGTTTACTAAGCCTTTCACCCAAGCTTCCGTCTCTTTTTCACCCTTATGCGCAATCATCGAGGCCACAAGCGATTGATTGTAAATGTTATTGGAAGAGCGCACACAAATACGTTTTTTCCACTTAGGGGAGACTAATGCTTCGTAAGTACTGAGTTCAGCAGGCGTTACGCGATCTTTTGCATAGACAATCATGCGTGAACGAGTGGTTAAGCCTACCCAATACCCATCGGCATCGCGTAAATGTTCAGGCACCAAATTTTTCATGGTTGCATTTAAGCTCGGTTGCAATACACCCGCTTCTTTAGCACGATACAAGCGCCCAGCATCGGTGGTAATTAAAATGTCGGCAGGGGTATTTATCCCTTCGGACTCTAAACGTTTTAAAAGTGCATCGGCTTTACTGGTGATGAGGTTTACTTTAATGCCTGTTAGTTGGGTAAAGTCGGTTAACAGCGGTTTGATGAGCTGTTCTTTACGGGCAGAATAAACGTTGACCTCTTCAATATCGGCGTAGACAGGAAAGCTGAAGACACCCACTAACAGAGAGACTAAGGCTGTTTTTAGATAAATTTTCATGACATAACACCTTTACTTTAAACCGTTGTATTTTGTATGGAAATTATTTTAATACAAATGATAACAGTTATCAATTAGATTTGTGTTTTATTCAACGGAATAAGGGGGGGGGGAGAAAATTTTAAATGGTCTCATTTTGCTACTTGAACTTGATTACGACCTTGCTTTTTTGCGTTATAGAGTGCGGTATCGGCTAGATTAATCAGTTTTTCAAAAGAGATAACGGCATGCTTTTCACTGGTGGTTGCTATCCCTAAGCTGATGGTTACCATTTGGTAGGGAAGAGCACTTTCATTGGGTATGTGCAAGTACTCTACTTCTTGGCGAATAATTTCTGCAAAATGCTTGGCACCTTGCAGGTCGGTTTCAGGTAGAAGAATAATAAATTCTTCCCCCCCGTATCGTGCACAAAAATCAACGGGACGGTGCAGGGTGTGGTGTATCAGTTGTGCAATTTGGCGTAAACATTGATCCCCTGCTTGGTGACCGTAAGTATCGTTAAAGAGTTTAAAATGGTCAATATCACACATAATCACTGAAAGAGGCTGCTTATCCCGCTGATGGCGTTTAAATTCGGTGATGATTCGTTCTGAAAAAACACGACGATTGGGTATGCCTGTTAGCTCATCAATGGTGGCTTGTTTTTGAATAATGCGGTAAGCAACGGTTAATTTTCGATAGACGATAAACAGTGCAATCAGTCCTGCAACACCAATGAGTATGTGGCCAAATAACAGTGCGATGACAGGGTTTTTCATAATATAAGAGGAGGTGATGCTGATACCGCCTCCAATATTATGACGTAATAAATCTTGACGTTGATGACAGTTAAAACAGGTTTCATCTAAATAAATGGGTGCCATATAAAAATAATATTGTTGGCCGTTTTCAGTAATAAACAGGCCTTTTTCGGTGAGTCCTTCTTGAAATTCTTTTAATAAAGCCGCTTCTCGGGCGGTAGGCTGATTGTCTGGATTAATTGGGTTTAAGTTCGTAAAGTGAAAGTTAACCCCATTTTGTTTAAGGGCAATGTCAGCAATTTGCTGAATCATATAGGCGGGGTTTACTTGGGTTAAGGTCAGTTGTTCATTAATTTTCAAGTCTCTATTTGGGTCGTTAATATAAGGATTTGGAGGGGTTTCTGAAGTAATGGGGACATAGACTGCCGTGTGTTGGGTATTCCAAAGGCGGGTAATATTGATGTATTCAAAAAAAGTTTTAGCCGATTCAAAGGCGACTCTCTCTCGTTCTTTGCTGGCCGCATGATAGTTCCATACAAAAGAGAGTGAGATGAGTGATATCCAAATTAATGCAGCAAAGAGAGTAATTTGTTTGATTTTCATGACCCCCCCCTTGTTTAATTAGAGATTCAATAATCTCATATTTGAGAGAGATTGTATATTTTTAAGTTGTATAAATACGTACCATTCTGGGTAGTAAGAGGGCTAATATTGTGTGTGATAAGGCTCAATCATTTCGGTGGGAATGTCGGTTGACTTGTAATCGTTTAGGTCAATACAGATCCACAGGCTTTTGGCTGTAAAAACGGTTTTTTGGTCTATTTCTCGAATTATTTGAAAATAACGGTATCGTTTTTTAGCTCCAACTGGAGCGCTTACCCAAGTACCAATGTGCAGTTTTTCATCCAAATAACAACCTCGTAAAAAATTCATCTCATGTCGCGCGATGGCCATTACTTTTTTCAGTTTTTTGATCAGAGTTTCATCAATATTTACCGACAAACTGTGTTGCCAAGCCACATCTTCCATCCATTGTAAGTAAACCTTGTTATTAACATGGTTGAGGTGGTCAATTTCATCTTGAGTAACCAGGTGCTCTACAATAAAAGGGGACGGGTGTTTCCAGTGCATAGCGTGTTCCTTTGTGAGGCGCTTATGAAGTCTTTATTTTTGCCGATGGCTTAAAAAATTGACCGGATTATACTGAATTTTAAAGTCAAATAGGGTGCTCTTTAATTAATACCCAAATTCCCAGATAGAAAACACGTTTATAGCACAAGTCCTTGACGTACCTAGCAAATTTAAAAAAGGACGCATCACCAATAAGGTGACTTTGTCTTTTTTGAATTCACTATGCACATCAATTACTTGCACTTTAATTCGTGTTTCTATCTGGGGATTCGGGTAATAGAGGGGCTTGAATGCAGGTGCAATTGCAAGGGTAATTGAGTAAAATGCTCTGATTATCATTTAATTTTAAAGAAGTAGCACTATGTCGGGCAATACCATTGGGCAAAATTTTAGAGTGACCACCTTTGGCGAGAGCCATGGGATTGCGTTAGGTTGCATTGTGGATGGTTGCCCTCCGGGCTTAGAACTGAGTGAGTTAGACATTCAAATAGAGTTGGATCGACGTAAGCCGGGTACCTCTAAGCATGCGACCGCACGCAGAGAAGACGATGAGGTGCAAATTTTATCGGGCGTGTTTGAAGGCAAAACTACGGGTACGCCGATTGGATTGCTGATTTTTAATAAAGACCAACGTTCGGCGGACTATTCAAAAGTCGCGGAGACCTTTCGACCTTCTCATGCCGACTACACCTACACTCAAAAATATGGTTTTAGGGACTACCGTGGAGGAGGGCGTTCTTCAGCACGTGAAACGGCAATGCGTGTGGCCGCGGGTGCGATTGCTAAAAAGTATTTGAAAGATCGTTTGGGGGTCGAAATTAAGGGATATTTGTCGCAACTTGGCCCAATTAAAATTGAAAATGTATCGTGGCCTTTTGATAACGACAACGTCTATTTTTGCCCCGATAAAGCCAAGCAGGAAGAGATTCGAGTTTACATGGACGAACTGTTAAAGCAGAAAAATTCAGTCGGCGCAAAAATTACTGTGATTGCAAAAAATGTTCCCGTTGGATTGGGTGAGCCTGTATTTGATCGTTTAGATGCCGATTTAGCGCATGCACTCATGAGCATTAACGCAGTAAAAGGCGTTGAGATTGGTGATGGCTTTGCGGTGGCCGCGCAAAAGGGTACGGAACACCGAGATGAGATGTCGCCAGAGGGGTTTTTATCCAATCATGCAGGCGGCATTTTAGGCGGTATCTCCACTGGGCAAGACATTGTGGCGCACATTGCGCTTAAACCCACCTCCAGCATTATGACCCCAGGTAAAAGCATTAACACCGAGGGCGAAGCCGTTGAGATGGTCACCAAAGGTCGGCATGATCCCTGTGTGGGCATTAGAGCTACGCCTATTGCCGAAGCTAAAATGGCGATTGTATTGCTAGATCACTTTATGCGAAATCGTGCGCAAAATGGCGATGTAACGCCGCCTATTATGGAGCTGGCAAAACGATAACGTTATCCACTCTTTGTGGCAAAATACGTGAGCCTTAGTCCACCGGTCTTTCAGCGTCTTTCACTGCACTACTTTTTTTATTTTGCGGTGTTGGGGGCGTTACTTCCCTATATTGGTTTGTATTTACAATCGCTGGACTTTAATGCCATCGAAATTGGCCAACTGTTGGCGGTATTGCTGGCCACTAAAGTGATTGCACCCAATATTTGGGGGTGGCTGGCCGACCGTTCGGGGCTGTCGATGCGCTGGGTGCGTTTGGCGACTGGGTTGGCGCTGTTTTTTGGGTTAGGGTTGTTATGGTTTGAGTCTTTTTGGGGCTTATTTGTCACCATTTTATTCTTCAGTTTTTTCTGGCACGCTTCTTTGCCTCAATTTGAGTCGTATACGTTTGGTTGCTTAGGCGATGAAAAACACCGTTATGGCAAAATTCGATTGTGGGGCTCCATTGGTTTTATCGCCTCGGTATTATTAATTGGTTGGCAGGTTCAACATTTTTCAATTGCTTGGTTGCCGTTTGATCTGTTGCTGTTATTAACGGTGGTGTGGCTTAGCACATTCTTATTAAAAGATAAAAAACGACCTCAATTTCCGCATTTATCCGATGGCTTTATGCACATTGTTAAGCAACCTGCGGTGTTAAGTTTGTTGGTGGTGAGCTTTTTAATGCAGTTATCGCACGGTGTGTACTATGCGTTTTTTACCATTCATTTAACCGAACTGGGGTACGATAAAACCACCATTGCTTGGCTTTGGGCATTGGGCGTAATTGCCGAAGTGGCGGTGTTTTATTGGATGAGTCATCTCTTTAAACACCATACGATTCGCTTTTTAGTTTTACTGAGTTTAGTATTAACGGTGGTTCGGTGGCTGATGAATGCCTATTTAGCCGATTCACTGGTTTGGATGCTGTTGGCGCAACTCTTACATGCGGCCAGCTTTGGGTTGTTTCATGCCGCGGCGATTCATTTAATTGACGACCATTTTAAAGGAAAACACCACGGAAAAGGGCAAGCGGTGTTTGCCGCGACCAGTCATGGATTAGGCGGAGCGTTAGGCATGCTGGTTGCAGGTTACGCTTGGACGGTAGGGGGTGCTGAATTAAGCTATGGATTGAGTGCGTTTGCCGTCGTGATTGCATTTGCCATTGCGTATCGTTGGGTAAAATAAGGTTTTTAAAAAGGAGAGATCATCATGCGTTTATTGCATACGATGTTGCGAGTAACAAACTTAGAGAAATCGATTCAGTTTTATACGGATGTGCTTGGTATGTCTCTGATTCGACAAAAAGACTACCCAAAAGGTGAGTTTACCTTGGCCTTTTTAGGCTATGGCAACGAAGAGGAGCACACGGTATTAGAGCTGACCTATAATTGGGGTGTAAGCTCCTATGAGCTTGGTACCGCCTATGGTCACATTGCCATTGAAGTACCCGATGTCTATGCCATGGCGGATGCGGTAAAATCAGGGGGGGGTAAAATTATTCGAGAAGCAGGGCCAATGAATGCGGGCAATACTATTATTGCGTTTGCCGAAGACCCGGATGGTTATCAAATTGAGTTTATTGGTGAAAACCATGTTCGAACGTAAAACTTAAGCTATACCCAAACTACTTGGAAATGCAGTTTTTTGACCTTGCCTGAAAACCACAATACTGCGTTACAGTTATTACGAATGGCTAGCCATTCCCTGCAAACTGCGCCTTGCCTTGTGATTTCAGCCAAACCCAAAATTCCCGCATTTCCAATTAGTTTGGGTATATAATTCGGCCGAACTTTTAGAAAAAAGGAATCAGTATGTCTCAGTTTGAAAATGTAACGATTGTAAAAAAAGCATCGGTCTATTTTGATGGACAAGTTACCAGCCGTACGGTTTTATTTGCCGATGGCACTAAAAAAACATTAGGCATTATGATGCCGGGTGAGTATGAGTTTGCTGCCGATCTGGCTGAAAACATGGAGATGCTATCGGGAGATGTTGAAGTCTTATTGCCCGGTGAAACGGAGTGGAAAGCCATTCCTAACGGCACAAGTTTTGATGTACCTGCCAATAGTAAATTTGGCATTAAAGTAAAGAATATTGCCGACTATTGTTGCTCTTATATCGCCTAAAATACGTTGGTATTTTAAGTGTTTTAAATTTCCTCCCCCCCCTATATACAAGGTGATAGGGGGGGGGAGAAAATTATAAAGTATTAGTTTTCAGACGTTTGTTCTTGTTGCTTCTGTTTTTGTTTTCTACTGCATTTTGCTTTTTCCCAAAAGAAGGGAACAAAGTGCACGGCAATTAGGAAGATAAACAATCCCATTCCAATTTCTGCAATATATTCGATCCACATGGTTTCATTACCTCTGCTACTTTTTAAGTCTTTGTCTGTAATTGTACTGCGTTTTTGGTAGAATTTGCACCCATTTTATTTTTACCCCCCCCCTTAAGGAATTTACATGAACCACCCTAGCCAGCGATTTAACTGGAAAACTTATAAAAATGATACGCTTTCTGGTATTACAGTGGCATTGGCACTGGTGCCCGAAGCGGTGGCGTTTGCTTTTGTGGCGGGGGTTCACCCTCTGGTTGGTTTGTATGCGGCCATTATTGTCGGCATGATTACCGCTGTATTTGGTGGTCGTCCGGGCATGATTACGGCCGCCGCTGGTTCGCTGGCAGTGGTGATGATGCACTTGGTAATGGAGCATGGCGCTTCATTCTTGTTTTTAGCGGTCATTATGATGGGCGTATTTCAAATCATCATCGGCATTATGAAGTGGGGGCGATTTATTCGGATGGTGCCCACCTCTGTCATGCTTGGTTTTGTAAATGGCCTAGCATTGATTATTTTATTTGCGCAGTTCACGCAATTTAAAGATGTGGATGGCGAATGGCTTTCGGGTGATAGCTTAAATATTATGATCGCCATTATTATTGCAACCCTAGCCATTATCTACCTTTTGCCTAGACTGACTAAAGCAATACCATCGGCTTTGGTGGCCATTGTGTTAATCAGTGTTATCGTGGTTTTGTTTGATATTAATGCGGTAACAGTGGGGGATAAAGCCTCGGTTTCGGGTACGTTAGAGTCGCTGATTTATGGCGATGGAGTTGAGGGAGGCTTTCAGGGGTTAAGTTGGTTCACGACCTTGCCAGAAGGGTTTTGGAGCTTAGAGACGTTATGGATTGTGTTACCGTATGCCATTATTTTAACCATTATCGGTTCGGTTGAATCGTTATTAACCATGACCTTAATTGATGACATTACCAATACACGTGGTAAAGCCAATAAAGAGTGCATTGCATTAGGAGCGGCCAACTGTACTGCTGGCGCGTTTGGTACGATGGGTGGCTGTGCACTGATTGGTCAATCAATGATCAACGTAAACTCAGGGGGAACAGGACGCTGGTCAGGGTTTTCAGCCGCTTTAGGCTTGTTAGTGATCGTATTATTGGCCTCTTCGTGGATTGAGATGGTGCCCATTGGCGCATTGGTCGGGCTGATGTTTTTTGTGGTGGTCGCCACGATTAATTGGTCCAGCTGGAACATAATGCGTGGTATGAGCAAAGCGGATGGGTTTGTCATGGTATTGGTGACGGTCTTAACCGTGGTGTTTGATTTAGCCGTCGCGGTAATTTCAGGGGTTGTAGTGGCCGCCCTTGTGTTTGCATGGCAACACGCACAACGTATTTTGTTGGAGCAGTCGTATGAAGAGATGGATGGGCATCGGGTTAAGGTCTATAAAGTGAATGGCCCCCTCTTTTTTGCCTCCGCTAAAAACTTCGTGGATATGTTTGATATCAAAAAAGACCCTGATTGTGTGGTAATTGATTTTATGCACTCTCGTGTGTATGACCATTCAGGCATTGAAGCAATTGATGGCCTAACCAAAAAATATCAAGCGGCAGGCAAAAAATTGGTGTTAAAACATTTAAGCCCAGAGTGTTTAATGTTGCTTGAAAATGCCAAAAATCTAGTTGAAATCAATGTGTCTGAAGACCCCCATTACCATGTTTCAACCAGTGGAAAGGATGATTAATCATGCCAAAAATCAATGAGCTTAAAAAAGGCGATGTGGTTGAAATTAATGGGATGCCACATATTGTAAAAACCTATGAGGTGCGAAACCCCTCTTCACGCGGTGCATCAACCATGTACAAAGTGCGTTTTAATAATTTAAAAACGGGCATTAAGGTCGATGAAACCTTTAAAGGAGAGGACGTTATTAAAGAGCTGGACTGCCCTAAAGTCCCCGTAATGTTCTCTTACCTTGATGGCGACAGCTATGTTTTTATGAACAATGACGATTACAGTCAATATTATTTATCAGAAGCCACCTTGGAAGAGGAAAAAAAGTACCTGACAGAAAACGTGCGTGTGTAAACTAAGGGGCAAATTTCAGAACACCCTCGCCGGTTGCCCCGGGGGCACTCGCCGGAATGGACCACGGGAGCAAAAGCAAGGAACGGGGAACCCTGGTCCCTGGCAACACGCGGATCGGGCCAGGATCCCGGAGAAGTCACAATGACACGATACAGGGCCTGCTGCTGAGTTGCGCGAGAGGGGCCTGCTTGTCCAGTTCCAGCTGAGGCAGAACAATTTCACAGAGCCGCGGGGAGCCATCCCTGCCTGCTTCCGGCAACCCCGGTAGGTGTGCAGGGAGCAGTCAGCCGAGAGTTTCTCCTGTTTCCCTGGCAGGAAAGC
>JAKITH010000139.1 GCA_021648185.1 Thiomicrorhabdus sp.
GCTTACCACAAGTAAGTCTATAGCTTAAATCACTAAAAACACCCGCTTATGCGGGTGTTTTTATATCAAACTTAAATAAAAGGAATACACCATGGGTTATTCAGCAGTACCAGCAGGCAAAGACCTGCCAAACGATATTAACGTCATCATTGAAATCCCGGCTTTTGCTCCCCCCGTCAAATACGAAGTAGACAAAGAGACGGACTTAGTTTGGGTTGACCGCTTACAAGGTGCGACTATGTCTTATCCTGCTAACTACGGTTACATTAACGACACCCTATCGGATGATGGCGATCCAGTGGATGTATTGGTCGTAACTCCCCACCCTCTTTTAGTGGGTTCCGTGATTCGCTGTCGCCCAATAGGCATTTTCAATATGACCGACGATGGCGGGCAAGATGCAAAAGTCATCGCCGTTCCTGTTGATAAACTCACGCCTATTTACTCTAAAATTGAAAAAGTAGAAGACATTCCACTTTTAAAAGAGCAAATCGAGCACTTCTTTAGCCACTACAAAGATATTGAGCCCGGAAAATGGGTCAAGGTAGAAGGTTGGGGAGACCTTAAAGCGGCACAAGAAGAAATTTTAAACGGTGCAAAAGCGTACCAAGCAAACAAATAGACAGAACAGCCACTCTATTTTCACCCTCCCTTTTTTAAAATAAAAAAGCGAGGGTGAACCCCTTTCTTGCTTTAAATCAATATAAGTACCCCTTCCAATCCTCTAAGCAGTGATTCAACCCCAATAGAACCCCCTCTTTTTTTGAAAAATTCTGGTATAATACCGCTCAATTTTGTTTAAGAAACTGAGAGTAAAAATGGCCGCAGAACTTCGTGATAAACAGCTAAGAGCACGTGTTAAGTTATTGGGTAACCTTCTAGGAAAAGTGATTGAATCCCAAGCGGGTAAAAAGACTTACGATGCCGTCGAAAAGCTACGAACGGGCTACCTGAAATTACAAAAAGAAGAAAACCCTGCTCTAAGAGTAGAGCTTACCAACTTTATTGAAGCGCAAACGGCTGACGAACTGTCCCCTATTATTCGCGCATTCAACCTCTACTTTAGCCTAGTCAACCTTGCAGAGGAAGAGCACCAGTATCACGAAAGACAAAGTCAATTAAGATCCGACGGTCCTTTATGGACGGGATCGGTTTTAAATACCGTTGGTGAATTTAAAGAACAAGGATTGGATGCAACACAAGTTCAAGACCTACTCAATAAATTACACTATATCCCCGTCTTTACCGCGCACCCTACAGAATCGAAACGCCGTTCCGTGATGGACAACCTAAGACGCATTTTCTTAGACATCAGTGCGTTAAACGAAGCAGACACTTACAACAATGATTACGCAAAAGAGTCCATCTATCAGCAACTTGAAACACAAATTCAAGTACTGTGGCAGACCGACGAAGTGCGTCGCCAAAAACCCACGGTAGAAGATGAAATTCGTAATGGTATCTACTTTTTTCGCAAGTCATTGTTTGATGCCGTTCCTAACGTCTATCGTTACATGGAAAGAGCGCTTTCAAAACACTACCCAGACGATAAAATTGAAACCCCCGATTTCTTAACCTTTGGTTCTTGGATTGGTGGAGATCGAGATGGAAATCCATTCGTAACTCATGAAACCACCGTAAGAGCCCTATTATTGCAATCACGCGCGGTTATTTACGAATACCAAAAACGCATTTTTGAACTCAGTTCACAACTGACCCACTCTCGTTTTATTAGCGATATCTCTCAAGAGGTGGTTAACCGCTCGATGATAGTGGATACCGACCTCATCAACAGCGTTTTTAAAAAACGTCCTGAACGCTTTAAAGACGAACCTTATCGTCGTTTTTTATACCTGATTCACGGTAAGCTAAAGTACAACCTAAGCTACATTGAAGCCCGCTTAAACGACGAACATGCCGATAAACATGCGCTGGCCTATGCCGATGAAGACAGTCTATTAGCCGATTTAGAACTTATTTATCACTCTCTTTGTAACCACGGCGATGAAAGCGTTGCCAATGCCGAACTGCAAGATTTGATTCGATTGGTTAAAACCTTTGGTTTTTACCTTATGCGCTTAGACATTCGTCAAGAGTCCAACGTACACAGTGACGCCGTTGCCGACCTTCTGTCTCACTTAGGCATTGACTACCCCGCCTTAAGTGAAAAAGAAAAACTGAACTTGCTCGCAAGTCACGTTGCCTCGGCCACCATTGTGGACACCCAACACCTTGACTTAAAAGAGATGACCAAAGAGGTGTTAGAAGTCTTTCACGTGTTCCGTGAAATGCGTAAAGAGATTAGTGTTAAAGCCTTTAACAACTACATTATCTCAATGACGCATGAAGCGAGCCACGTCATGGAAGTGCTGTTTTTAGCCCATCAAGCAGGATTAGCAGGTTACAACGCAGGCGAACCTTATTGCGACATTCAAATTTCACCACTGTTTGAAACCATCGAAGATTTAGAGCACATTGTGCCCGTCACAGAAGCCTTATTTGAAAATGCTACCTACAAAGCCCTATTGAAAGCTTCGGGCAACCAACAAGAAATTATGCTGGGCTATTCCGACTCCGCAAAAGACGGTGGGAACCTCTCCTCTGCATGGTGTCTATACCAAGCACAACAACAGATCATGGAGCTGGCCGATCAACACCACGTTGATTGTCGTCTGTTCCACGGTCGTGGTGGTACGGTTGGACGTGGCGGAGGCCCTACTCATTTTGCAATTTTGTCACAGCCGACAGGAACCGTTCGTGGATCAATTAAGTTCACCGAGCAAGGTGAAGTGCTTTCATACAAGTACAGCAACTCTGAAACGGCCATGTACGAACTTTCCCTTGGTGTAACAGGACTGATGAAAGCCAGCACTGGAATTGTACAAGCCTCTAAAGCAGACACTCCTGAACACCTTGAGATTATGAAAACCTTATCGAAAGACGGTGAACATAACTTTAGAGAGCTCACCGATCGCACCGAAGGATTTTTTAACTTCTTCTACGAAGCCACGCCTGTTACCGAAATTGGATTGCTCAACATTGGATCCCGTCCGTCGCATCGTAAAAAAGGCAATTTATCCAAATCCTCCATTCGCGCTATTCCTTGGGTATTTGGTTGGGCGCAAGCACGCCTCACCTTCCCTGCATGGCAAGGAACTGGCTATGCACTCGATAACTGGATCAAGCAGCACGGCGATGCACAACTAAAAGATATGTATGAAAACTGGCCATTTTTTCGCTCACTGATGAGCAATATCCAAATGGCGCTGTTTAAAACT
>JAKITH010000140.1 GCA_021648185.1 Thiomicrorhabdus sp.
GGCTGAATTCAGATCGGCGTCAATAGAATTTTTTCGAAATATCGGTCAATATGCCGATGAACTTGCGTCACTACTAAGTGGTGGCTTTGAGCGCATCATACCTAAACCTAAATCCCAAACGCCATGGGTATATAATTCATAAACCACTCGAAAGTCACCAACTCTATATCGGTATCGGTTCTTAAAGCCCTTCATTGTTTTAATGTTTGGGTCATTTCTGGGTTTTTTTGTCAAATCATCCACTTTTGAAAGTACCCTGCGTTTCATTACAGGATCGATATTCTTCAACGCTTTCTCCGCCTTTTTTGAAAAGCGAACCGTGTACATTATCGCTTCTCCTTCAATATTTCCTCTAGCGTTTTAAAATTTTTAATGTCTTTTTTAGGTGTCCTGAAGCTTTTCTATTGTTACTTCTTGATTCAACCTACGATCAATTTCTTTTTCGGACTTATTTATTTTATTTTCATTGTTCATTAGCTAGTGCCAGCCCGAAAACCCATGAAAATAGCCCTGGAACAAGAAGAGATAAACTTATTGCACAATACCTCGCCACAGAAAATGATTTTTCCAGGGTTTTATAGCATCCTTGCCAACACCGCCAGAATTTAAGCTGCTTTTACGAAATTGGGGCTAACACCATCCCTACCGCATGGCATAATCACAATAAAATATTCTAGGGGAGCTGGTCAGGCAGCTAAGCGTCGGCTTCTTCGCTGTTCTTCTCGTCGCAGAAGAACCAGCTCTTTGCGCTGTAAAAGCAACCCAATACGATGCAGGTTGGTGGCGACGATTGATAAGGCGACATGCCGCTCAAATCCATCTCGGCCATAGGACAAGCAGCGGTTCAATCCTCTTACTTCAAGGTTGTTTATACAGGCCTCTACCCCGGAGTGTTTTCTCCTGGCTTCACCAAATATCTCACTCTCTTGCCAAGCTTTTTCTTCTTTATTGCACCGGCCTTTCTTTGGCAGGATCACATTTTCCAGATGCTTGTTCAGTTCTATGACATTGTCTTTTGAGTAATAGCCTTTATCAAAGCTACACTGATTGATCTCTGGGTATCGTTGTTTGGCCTCTTCAATGAAAGGCACTGCAGCTTTGTCATCCGTCTCTTGCCACATAATGCGGTGATGCAAAACAAACTGATACTGATCTTCTATTACACTCACACGAACCCCTAATTCAACCGGTACTCCCGCTTTCCCTTTGCATACCCATTCGGTATGCTCTTCAAAAATAGAAAATACTTTTTCGCTATGAGGGATGGTTTCCTCCTTTAATACACGCCGATCAATTTGGTCTACTTGACGCTCTGCATGCTTTATATAGTACTCTATTTTCTCTACCTCGAACACCTTACCCAGGCGAGCTAACTTCATTATGGTGTGATCAATTTTTTCTATTAGACACTCAGCTTCTAACAAGTAGTTTCGGTAAGCTTGATGAACGGCTTCGCTTCGAACCGCTTTTTTAGCTTCATCTTTTGAGGTGGAGTATTTGATTTTTTGGGCTTTACGATAGCGCTTCTTAAGCTGTTTCAAATTAAAGCGATGTTGTCGCCAGTCGCTCAAGTTTTCGCTTTCACATGACTTCCCCGTCAGCTCGATTACCTTGCGCATCGCATCCCATAATAAACTGATATCCGTTGGATAGTGCACATCGGTTTCCACCACTAAGGAATCACAGCGCGTTCGTAATGTTTCTCCAGGCTTTTTTTTTGCGACTTCATGCCCCGACTCTACAATCACTTGATTGATATCCGCTAGCACGGAAGGTTTCAGTTTTGAAACATTATCAATGATGGTTTGAAGCTTGTAGCTAGCGGTATCTTCCCAACCTGAATGCCCTAACATTTGACGGACTGTATTATGATGATTCGCCAGCTCTTGCAGTCGGTCGAAATCACAGTTTAAACCGAGCTTCAATGTCGCTAATACAAAAATCTCCCACAACTCCATACCAGGGCGGCCCACTTCGGGACTCACTGATGGATCAAGAGTCGCGGCAAGTGTACTAAACACCTTCTTCCGTGCGTCATCGTTGGTGTAAATATACTGCAGCCCTTTGAGAACGGCAGGAATATCATCACGAGAACGAGCATCGAATTCGATCTCGGCAATATTGACTTCGCCAAAATGAAGTTGTGGGTTTTTCACACGACGCATCTCATCAATCCTCGAAGTTTTATGAAAAAATCTGAAAAGATCGCTGCTTTCTGCGGGGTTTCAGCTAAAAGCGCACTTCATTATAACTTTCTTCGGGTGATTATTGGAGTGGTTTTCTTCATTAAATTATGAGGTTAACTCGTTTTCGTGCGGGCACTAGCTAGTCCAGCTACATTATCGATAATAGCGTTACAACTGCTCCACCCGGTAGTCCTTCAGTTGTAACAATTCAATCATGCCTTGTTCACCACCCAAATGACCCGCCCCAATAACCACAAAACAGTGACAACCATCCCGTAACATGGCATCAACCCCATCGGCCATTGATCTGTTTCTATCGGTGATCATGATGCGGTTAAGTTCACTGATCTCGGGGGTTTTCATTGTTTCATCAACAATCAACTGGTCTAACGCCAAAACATCGCCAGCCTGCCACGCATTCAGCATCGTATCGAAATATGCTTCAGCGCCTTCCATATCCTGGCGTGTCTGTTTTAACATCGCGATCTGGACTTCCTTTGACAAGCCGCTCAACAGTGCCAACTGTTGCTGCACTGATTCTCGTTCGCGAATCGGTTTGTTTGTTTTCTTCGCCATCGCCAGGAAATGTCGATCAATCCCCAACGACTCATCAAGCCCGATGCCCTTTAGCGCCATCACGGTTAATGTCATCGACGCAAACCACGGTTTCATCCCTTCCAGCATCGTAACAGACAGTCCGAGTGCTGCGGATGTAACACTCAGCTCATCCCAGAGGTCAGCTCTCAGCACCTTTTGTAACGTTGAACCATCACGATAGAGGCCTGTATTCATCATCGCACGGGTCATCATTGATGTATCAGCATCCAACACGTTGGCCTCAACCACCAATGCATCCGACGCTTTAAAGGCGTTGAGCAGGACAATGGATAGCGGGTACATCGACGCCTTACCAAAATGAATCGATCCCATCAGATAACCCTGCTGCTTTCCTTTTGTTAATCGCCATGCAAAGTTATCACTGCCCACTATTTTTTTAGCCGGTGCTGCTTTCGCTAATGGCTTCCTGTTTTTCTCAGGCAAAGCCGCAACAGGGGG
>JAKITH010000141.1 GCA_021648185.1 Thiomicrorhabdus sp.
TAGCAAATATAAGCAATGGATATACTGGTCTGTGATGTTTCAATAGAAAGTGATTTTAGGATGGCAGGCATATTCTCTGTAATGATTTCTGCTTGAGGTTGAACTTGTTCTGGATCAGAGTTAGGTAAGACCGCAATCAATTCCGTTCCATTTAGCCGTGCAAAAATACTGTTGCGGTGGTGTAGAGTGGACTGCATGACTTCAGCCAGTGATTTTATTAACTTATCTCCAGTGATATAGCCGTATTGCTCATTTAGTGCTTTCAGATTTTGTATGCGTAAAAGGCAAATGGTTCCAGGTATTGAGTCTTCAGCTGGGTCTAATAAACTGTCTAAAAGCATCTCAAAGTGGCGACGATTATGCAACTCGGTAACAGAGTCTTGGAAGGCCAGTTTTTGTAATTTTTCGGCCGTATTGGCATCGCGTTCAAAAATCATTTTTAGCTTATAAACCATGGCATTCATGGCAGAAACGACTTCACGAAATTCAATGGTTTTAGGCAGAGGTTCCTGAATGAGATACTCTTTTTTAACAATGGCTTGTGCTTGTTCTTTCATTTTTTTTAGCGGCGCAAGCATGATTTTAAGCGCATAAATAATGAGGAATATTGAGAGGAGTGCTGCGAATGCAAACCAAGTGAGTAGAGTTAGAGCAGAGTTCCATAATTCAATATAAGCATAACCCGTATGACTGGTGACACTGAGGGTTCCAACCGGAATCCAGCCCGCTTGAACAAGTGCCTTTTCGGTGGGTGCGGATAGCTTAATCGAGTGGATAAAGAAGTCAGGTACATCTTCCATTTCCTGAGAGTTTTCTCTTTGGTAAAGGAGCTCTCCTTCCGTGTTTTTTAGGGAGATATTTTTATAGTAACCACGGTCAAATACCGCATTAATCATGGTTTCCATGCTAGGTAAATCATTTGGGTCTTGAATAGAGCTGAGAGAGAGTCCAAGAGAGGTTGCGGTATCTTGTGCATGAGAGCGAAGTTGTTCTTGCAAGAAGTTTTTGGTGTTGCTTAGGTTTAAGCCAAACGTACCAATCAATAGGATTATTAGCAGTGAAGCAATAAAAAGTACCATTTGTTTATTTAAACTCATGATGTTTTGTCCTTTGGGGCCGTTACTTTATGTAATTAACTACTGTGCTGAGTAGTTACAAATTCAATCTTACTGGATTTTAAGCCGTTCTAATAGATTATTCCAAGCTTTTAGTTTTGTGGTGCCACCAGAGACGGAGCGTCCTTTACCTCGTTGTTTCGCGAGCCAAAGTCCATCTCCGTTAAAGCTGTAGACCGGTACCAAATCGTTACGTTTGGTTGCCTTTAAAATGCGTTTATTAATGTTGTCTAAAACGAGAGGGATAGACTGTGGCGTTTTAAAGTAGGTTAATACCATATGTGCTTGGTTGAGTCGAATGGCTTTAACATAGGTAAGGTACAGTTTTTTTTCTGAGACACCAAGTGCTTTCAGGGTTATGTATTTGGCGATGGTGTAGTCCTCGCAGTCTCCCGCATCGGTTGAGAGCATTTCAACGGGTGTCGCCCAGTAATCTTTTTGTTTCCAATGGTCAATGTCGTCAATAAAGCGTACTTCATTAAAAAAATCATTTACATTTTTGAGTTGTGTGGCTTCAGGTTGATTGATGTTGTCGTTTACCAGTTGTTGCCAAGCTTGAAGGCGACGTCCTGCAAACACACCATATTTTTGTACGGCCTGTTGAATTTCTTGTTGTGATACCACTTGAGGAGCAACGCCAGCCGTTACCCAGCCTAGTCCTAGTGTGATCAGAGCACAAACAATAAGTACCTTTAACCCAATCCATTTTTTCATAGGAGTAAGCTTATATAGGCAGAGGGATAAAGGCAATTGATACTTATTAAGTTTTGGTCAAAAACAGTTGTAAGCATCATCTTTTTGGTGATGCCGTTATTTTGGAATCATTTCAGCGGGCAAGGTTAAGGTTGCATCGGCTGGTAGTTCATTGCTTTTAATAACTTGTAGCTCAATGCGACGATTTTTTAACTTACCTTCTTCGGTGTTATTATCGGCAATAGGATATTTTTCGCCATAGCCATTAATATAAACTTGTTGCTCAATATGCCCTAACTCATTAACAATAAACTGTTTCGCACTGTTTGCTCGACGCCAAGAGAGACGAAGGTTGAAGTCGTCAGACGCAGTATAGTCAGTATGTCCTGTAATTAAGACGACTTCATCCTCTTTTAAGTTACTTAATAGTGCGGCATCTCTTCTTAAGATAGCTCTTTGACTCTCTTGAATATCGTGAGAGGAAGATTGGAATACAATGTTGGTTAATACGTACTCATGTGGCTCACAACCGTGCCGGTTTACAGCTCCATTGAGAGGGGTGTCTAAGCATTCATCAATATTGTCGTTCACCTTATCTTTGTCAATATCAATCATTTCACAACCATGAGAGTCTACGCTTACCCCTTTAGGGGTGCCTGGACATTTATCTTTGCTATCAAATACGCCATCTCCATCTTCATCGTTTTCACAGCCAAACCGGTTTACAGTAACGCCAGGAGCACTGTTTAAACACTGGTCGATACGATCCACAACACCATCTCTGTCATTATCTACTTCACAGCCAAATTGATTAACGGGCGCACCAAAAAGCGTATTTAAGCAGTGATCGTATTGGTCGTTTACACCGTCTTGATCAAGGTCTTTATAATAGGTTGAAGTGGTTTTTGCATCATAGCTGGTTAAGCTTTCAATGGCGTGTGTTAACGGCTTTTCTTGAGCCGCTTCTTCTGCATAAGAAAAAGAAGGTAAAGCGAGGCTGGCGGTGAATAAGCTGCTGGTTACAAGGGCGATTTTAATTTTTTTCATAGATCTGCTCTAAGATGTTTTTAGAATGAGTGCATTTTAATTGACATAATCATACACGATTTTTTATTTTTGGTAAGGAATACTACTCAATTTTCTAGGTAAATACGGTTTTTTTAAAACATAAATTGTTATTTTAAGTGACATTAAATTGCTTGTTTAAGTGCGTTGAGAAGTTGCTGATCGGTTAATTGAACGGGGTTACCTAACATGCTGCCACTGCGGCAGTTTTTAATGACCTTAGCGAGGTTATTGGGGGTTATCTGGTACTGTGCCAATCCATTAGGTGCGTATTGTTGAGTCAGCTCGTACAGGGCTTGTATCAGATTAGGGAGTGCAG
>JAKITH010000142.1 GCA_021648185.1 Thiomicrorhabdus sp.
AAATTCTGACATCAAAGTGAAATAAAAATACCTCCAGCCCTTCAAGTTCCAGACCATCAATCACTCTATTCTCACTAAAAGCATACGGACTATTATGTGGATACTGAGCAGCCAACGGGTCAACCGCAAAGAACCTACCTATCCTTGGGTCATGCATTCTATATTTGTAGTTGACCGAATTCCCTTCACCCTTAATCTCATCATCCATCTCTTGACCCTGAAAACCAAATTTATATTTTTCAGTACTCCCATACCTACCTTCCATTCTCATTCCAAACGGATAATAATCTGTCCAAGACATGAGTTCAGGATCATTAGTGATCGTGTAGTTTCCAGTTGTCCCTGCGATAGTTGTAAATCCTCTTCGATCAGAGACCACTGCGCGAACATTTCCTAAATGGTTTGTATTAAGACCCTTTTTCAGTGATTTTTCGCGCGCGCGCAATTGTTCTTTTTGAGTTATGTTCAATTTAATTTTCGATATCTTATAAGTATTCTCTTTTTTAAATATAACAATTTAAGTACGGTTTTGAGTATCAAACCAACCTTTAAATTCACCCCATTCTTCCGTAGCCTCTTCAAAGATTGAAAGTCGGCAGTTCTGGGGCTCTTTTTGTGTTGGTTTGCTGTGCGCATTAACTCTAAAAGTTAGTTCACCTGTACTTTTTTTTCGACTAGTAACCACAACTAACCCGTGATAAACAAGAGGTTTCATTAATCTCTTAATAGCACTTATGGAACGTTGTAAATCCAAGGCTGCATAAAGGTGAGTAAAAGACTCAAATCCATATTTTTCATGTAAGTCGGTTAAAAATTTTAATCTTTTTTCACTCAGCTTATTTGCAGGGTCAGTAATCAAATAAACTGCGTTTCTAAAATCTGATTGTGTAGATAATAATTGTTTGTGGTCCTCAGAGCTAGCTCTGTCTTTTTGATTTAATAGAGTGAAGACTTTGATTAAATCATTTATTAGTAGTAAATCTGTGGCATTAAAATGATCTTTTAACAAAAGCAGTTCAGTTTTAAAACTGTGACCTACACTTTGTTTAGGGTATAATTCTCGTACAATACGCACCAATTCATACGCATATATATTTCTATCTTTCATTTGTTTTTTTATTAAGGAATATTGCTTTAGGGGATACCTCACCCTGAAAATCGCTGGACGGGTGGACGATTGGCTAAAAGACCAGTAAAAGTGGGTACCTAACCGTCCATTTAGGGCGCCTTACTTCTTCTGCCTTTTGGACGCTTGCTTAGCTTTTATCCGCTCTAAAGCTTTATCAAGTTCGGTTTCTAGTTCGCTTTGCAGCTCTTGATACTCTTGATAGCTCACCACCTGATATTGATTAGATTTGTCTCCGGCAACCTTATTCATCCTCAAACAGTTATTATCCATCAAATGATAGTGATAACGTTTAACCCTTGTCAAAGACATGGCTAAGCCATAGCTGATATCAGTATGTGTAAAGCTTTGTTTATCTGTTTTTAATAAGTAGGCTTTTAACAGTTCAAAGTAACTGCGTGTTGCTGGGTTTAGTCGGTCTGACTTTTTGAGTAGAATACTCTTTAGTAATTTATTTGCGTTTTTTATATCATCTAAGCTCGTTTCTATGTACTGCTCACCTGTATCTTTGTTGACACTCAGTGTCCGCTGGCGCTGATGTAAAAAAGTAACTGCCTCAATAAAATGAAGGTAATGAGCGTTTGTTCTTCTAGGTTTGAAAACTGATTTTGGTAAAACAAGCTGGCTAGCAAAAGGATTAATGACCTTAATGGGCTCCAATAATCGTTGACTATTTTTTAATAACTCAGAGGCCGACTGCTGACTTGATTCATTAATTTCTCCTGCGGATAATGCCCGTTGATAAGCCATTATTTTATCGTCTTGATTTTGTGAATCATCTATATAAATCAAAAAGCTTCTGTTACTATTGTCTTCGTAGACATGTTCTTTTGTGGTGCAACCAGCAACACACACTGGACCAAAAACGGTACGACTTGTAGTTCTCAAGCCTTGGCTTGTTTTCTCTACAAAAGTTTTGGTGATTTGTTTTTTAGATTGTAATTCTCTAAGTGGATAAAGGGCGGATTCTGCTCCATCCAAATCTTCTATTAAGATCAGTTTATGGCTCAACTCATAGGGTTTAAAATAGTAAAAACTACTTGGGGTTAAATCCGTCACGCTCAGCGTCTGTTCTTCTGGAATCAATTCGGCTACACCCTCTTGCAAGTGTGATTTACCTATACCACTTGCACCCATTGAGATAACATGAAGCGGATTGGACATTAATCTACTGGTAAAGATGATATACATCAACAGGCGATTATCGTCCTCTCCGATTACACCACTCTGACCAATCAAATCATTGACAAGCACTAAAAGGTTTTTACTTTCTAAAAGTTGGCTGGCAGCCTGTGCCTCTTTTTTGGAGAGTTCTTTTTTCTTCTTTTTTTGGTTATCAACCTTCGACTTAATCTCTTGAATACGGTATTCTTCTAAAAGATTAACCAACTCTCCGATTATTGGATACATATAAGAACTGCTCATCTCAAAACGCTCTGCACATTTACGGACCAATTCTCTGAGCTGATTATCATTGTATAAATCCACATTGTGACGGATGATGATTTGATCGTAGACCACTCTTACCGTTACACGCATACGGTCTAAACCCTCTAAACGGATTCCGCCCAAAATATCAAAGTGAATGTCTTCATGTATCCAGCTTATAAAATCGGGGTTTTGGGTGTTTAATGTTTGCATAGTGGGAAAATTAATGAATAAAGTTATAGATAAATCAATCTACATAGCGAATTTACACAAATAGATTAATAAATCTATAGTTTATTTCAATAAATTGACTTAAATTGCCTTTTAGTCGCATTTTAAGTAGCTTTGTAGACAAATAAAGTGTAACATGATAGGGAAACAGATAAGAGCGGCTAGAAAGGCTAAACAATTTTCACAAATACAAGTAAGTATGGATATTGGTATGGATCCTTCTCAGTACTCTAAAATCGAAAACGGAAAAACAGACCCATCAATTTCTACGATTGAAAGAATCGTCAAAGCACTTGGCATTTCATTATCAGAATTGTTTGAGTCGGAAGAAATTTTCACTGAAATTAGTTCGTCAGATAAAACG
>JAKITH010000143.1 GCA_021648185.1 Thiomicrorhabdus sp.
CAACGAAGGACGTTATTTTAAACGCGATTTTGCGGGAGAGATGATGGCGCACTACCCCGATTTAACCTTGGTGGATTATGGCTTTATTTATCACGGTGATCCTGCGTTTCCTTTAGATGATACGACGTGGTTTTTAATGGAAAAACGAGCAGATTAAATGGGGTGTAAGGCATGAACACGATTCAAACCAAACAGAATGAAACGGTATTGGAAGGGTTTTACCCTAAGCAATTTGATGAATCGAGCTCATCAGAAATTTATAAAATTTTTCTTGGTTTACAGTTACCAGATAAAAAGTTATTTGTGGTGATTGGTACGGATTCAGGACTGATGGTGGATTATTTATTATCCATTGCAACCACACAACAGCGTTTTATTTTTATCGATCATGCAGAGGTCATTGATTTCCTTAAACAAAAAAAATCTGGATTATTGGAGGGTCAATCAAACTTTAAAGCAGAATTTTATACGTTTGAAGCCTTTGACTTTGAGATTTTGTATGACGCTTATCAAGATTATGTTATTCGAAATGCCGTCATTATTTTATCTTCGATTCTTTCTGTTAATGATGATGTTCGTTATCAAGGGATGCTTGATAAATATAAAGAGCTGTTTTTTAAATTTCGTGTAGATCGTATTGATAATTATGATTTTAAAAAGGTATTTGATCAGCAAATCGAGAGTGCTTGTGATTTGCGCTACCCTTTGCCGACAATTAAAGGCGCATTAAAGGGAGAGGTTCCAGGGGTGATTTTGGGAGGAGGGCCCTCTTTAGATGCAGTGATTCCGTGGTTAAAGAAAAATCAGAATAACATTTGGATTTTTGCCGCCAGCCGTATCTGTAAACGACTCTTAAAAGAGGGGATTACCCCAGATTTTATAGGTACGTTTGATGGCCAGCCTCTGATTTTTGATTATTCAAAAGAGATGTACGCCTTTGAAGAAAAGAGTATTTTAATTACAGGAGAGCACCCTTATGCACCATTGATTCGACAGTGGTCCGGTTTAAAAACCTACAGTCGGCGACGTTTTCCTTGGGCAAAAGGAGCTGAAGAGCATTTTATTTCAGATGGCCCAACTGTAACCAATGCTCTGTTTGGTATTGGCTCGTATTTAGGTGTATCGCAACTGTATTTGGCTGGCGTGGACTTTTGTTTTACGCCAGAAGGTGTCTGTCATGAGTCAGGGAGTATTGAGGCAAAAAATAAACAGAGAGATTCCTCCGATACCACCGTATTGAACTATCGAGGAGAGCGGGTTGCAACAAATATTCAGTTGTATGATGCTCGAAACTCTTTAGAAGAGCGGGTTGTGCAATTAAAGGCTTCTTTACCTGAGCTGAGTGTATATAACTTAAATAACGGTGCAGCGGTCATTAATGGGGTTGAGTGTTGTTCCATTGAGGATATTGAACTTAATGTTCAAAAATTTAATGTAGTGGATACATTATCCGATCTCTTATATTTTGATGCCAAGACCGAAAAAAACTTTCAACGTAACCTTAGTCAAGAGGTTAGCGCGCACTCTAAATGGCTGTTTAGCATTGTAAAGGAGGCTAAAAAAGGATTGCAATTAACGGAGATTCTTTTTTCTGAACCCTCCAAACAGTCTAAAAGAATTAAACAGGTTTTAAAGCTTAAGAAAAAGCTAGAAAAATTAATTGGAGTGGATTATCAAACCTTTGTAAATTATGGGTATCAAGCCTTTATGGAAACCTTGCAACCGGTTGAGTCGGAAGAGGAGATGTCTCAACAAGAGATGAAAAATTCACTGAGGGGTTTTTTTGGTGGTTTGCAGTTTGCAGCCGAAGGGTTTTTAGTTAAATTAGAAGAGCTTAAGTCTGAAATTAAGTTTCGTTTATTAGAGCTGAATCCAGAAACGGATTTTTTAGTATTGGTTGAGGGCTGGTTGCATCGAGGCATTCCTGGGCGTTTTCATGTGTGGTTGGCACATTTTTCAGTGAATCCTTATGAGTATTATCAAAAAGAGTATTCTGAAACGGTTATTGAGCTGGAAGAGGCTTTCCAGGAAATGAAAACCGATGAAACGGCATTAGAGAACGCTTTTAAGCAACGGCTAAGTTCACCAGAGGCGTTTATTTTTAGGTTAAATAAGGCATTTGAAGCACAAAATTTAGAAGAGGTATTATCTATTTTGCGTCAACTCTCTTTGATTACTTCTGCTGAATATTATATTGCAAGGGCTCTGGCAGCTGGTATGAAGTCAGAATTGGCTGGAAGTCCTGAGGATGCCTTGATTTTTTACCAAAGCGTGGACCCTTATCAAAAGCAGTTTTGGATTCAACAACAAGTGTTTTCATTAGCATTTAGATTAGAACAGCCCGAAAAAGGATTACAGGCACTGCATGCGTTAAGTTTAATGAATATAAAATACCTTCCTAAATATGCAGAAGCGTTAGCCTTATTAGGAGATCCAGACAGTGCTATTTCGGCTTACCAAGCCTACCCTCTTTTGTATGAAGACACGGAAGCGATGATTTTCTTGATTCGTTTATTGGTGCAGCAGCAGCAAGTTGAATCGGCAAATATTTTGTTGAAAAAGGCGGAGACAAGTGAGTTTATTGATCAAATAGAGTTGCAGACTCTGGTTGATAGTTTTAATAATGTAAGCCAGTCAAAATGAGGCAATGCTTTTTTAGCCTCTTCTAAAAACTAGGTTTTCTACCTATTTTTTATTTCGTTCCAATACCTTTAAGCCACTCTTTATGAGTGGTTTTTTTGGTTTTAAGCCCCTCTATATCAGAGAGAGATCATTTATTCCTTATTTTTTGAAATAAATCCTAAAGCTTTCTTTGTATTGACCGTTAAGGTAACTGAAGGCAGGAGACACTGTCTCAACTTATAAAAAACAGATTGACACAAAACACAATTAGGTACACACAAGGAGTAATTATTATGGCTATGGTAATCAATACAAACATTGGTTCATTAAATGCAACCCGTCAATTGGACAGCTCAAGCAGAGACCTTTCCGTTTCAATGGAACGCTTAACCTCAGGTTTAAGAATTAACAGCGCCGCAGACGATGCCGCAGGGTTAGCGGTAGCAACTAATATGACCACCCAAATAATGGGTACCGACATGGCGGTTCGTAATGCCAATG
>JAKITH010000007.1 GCA_021648185.1 Thiomicrorhabdus sp.
ACTTCTTTATCAATTCGACGAGATCGTGCTCTCAATTCCGTAATCATCAGTGCGGGCGTGTCATCAATAAAAATCTTGGCTTGTGATAACACATTAATCGCTTTATTTAATTTAGGCCAATCGTCTTGTGCCAGCTTTCCCGTTCGCATTCGACCGGCATCAATGCGACCAATTGAGCTAATCATACGCATCGCTAAAGATTCACCTGGCATCTCCATACTAAACACGGCAACGGGTGTTTTATTTTTTGTGGCAATGTTTTCAGCAAGGTTCATCGAAAATGTTGTTTTACCCATTGAGGGGCGCCCTGCTACAATAATCAAATCGGATTTTTGTAAGCCTGCGGTTAATTCATCAAACGCCGTTAAGTGTGTTTCTTGTCCTGTTATGCTGCCATCGGTATTAAACAGTTCATCAATTTTATTGATTGCTGCTTCTAAGAGCATATCCATGGTTTTATACTGGCGTTCTTTGCCTTCACCATGTTCTGCAATGGCATTAATTTTAGACTCAGCAATGTCCAAAATCTCGCGAACTTCACGGCCTTGAGGGTAATAGGCCGATTCGGCCACTTCATTACTGGCCTTAATCAAGCCACGCAAAATAGCTTTATCTCGAACCAGCTGTGAGTAATATAAAATATTAGCCGCACCGGGGGTATTTTTAACCAACTCAATCAAGTAGCTTTTATCACCTGCCAGCTCCAGCTCACCTATTGCTTCTAACTGCGCCACACAGGCGACCAAGTCAAACGGTTTATTATTACGACTGAGTTCACTAATCACTGAAAAAATGGCTTGATGTTGCTTAGTATAAAAATCATTTTGATTCACTATTGCCATGACATCATCAAATACCTCATTGGAAAGCATTAAACCACCAATAACCGATTGCTCTGCTTCTAAAGAGTGCGGAGGTACTTTAAACAACTCATCTGAGGAGGACGTATTAGAAAATTTAGTATTCATAGGGCAAGATTATCGTTAAACTCTGGAATGAAAGACATATTATAACGTGAGACGGTTCTGTTTTTTGTAACGATTCAACCTCTATTGAGGAATGCTTAATTCAGCCGAGTAATGACTGTTTTTTGATCAAAAAAAAAGCGAGTCCATTAAAAATGGACTCGCTTTTTTAAACGCTCGCTAAATCCAATAAATGAAAATCACTTACTGAATATAACGGCCGATCAAAGAGTAAAACTTACTCTTCGATCGCTTTCACTTCAACCGTAATGGAAGCGACAACGTCAGTATGCAATTGAATATCAATTTCATACGTACCAACATGACGTAATACACCGTCAGGCATACGAACATCACGACGCTCAACTTCAAATCCTGAAGCTTTAAGTGCATCCGCAATATCTTGCGTACCGATTGAACCGAATAATTTACCTTCGTCTCCAGCCGTTGCTTCAAGCGTTGTAACTTGACCATTTAAGTTTTCGAAAATCCCCTGTGCAACAGCTAATTCAGCTGCGGCCGCTTTTTCAAGCTCAGCGCGAATTTCAGCAAATGCCGCAATATTTTCTTTTGTTGCCGCTTTTGCTTTCCCTTTAGGAATAAGAAAGTTACGAGCATAGCCTGACTTAACAGAAACTTGATCGCCTAAAATTCCTAAATTTTGTACCTTTTCAAGCAGAATAACATTCATAGCTTAAACCTCTATAATTCTTCTTTTTGCCATCGGTTTCGAAAATCCATCCAAGTATCGACTAAACCAATGGTTGCTAATATCAACATTGTTTGTGGAAATATAAATAACAGGGCATACAACCCAACCAGCCAAGCCGTATGCAGTTTCTTAATGTTAACTGTATGATGCGCAATGGCAATGCCTTGAAACATTAAGCCAACAATCACCACCGCCGTTAAATCTGAAATTAATCCGTTATTCTCTCCTAAAACCAACCCCAATATCGCTAAAACAATAGCCACATACGCAGTTGATTTGGGCAGACGTAACTGATAAAAATCAATTTTAAACTGACCAGGGTGGTATAGCTCGCTTTGCCACCAGCGCCCGATGGTTAAGACTGAAAACCATAGAATAACGGCAAATACCGCTAATAACATGGTGATCATATCCATCATTTTAGCAATCATATCAGGTTGGTAATCAACCCCAGAAGCCTCTAAAACCGGCGATATGTATTGGTTAAACAACGCTAACCACCAGCCACTCGGATCTGGAATCATTAGGTAAAACCCAATCAAGCCCAGCCCAGCAAGCACCATGGCATATTGCAATGCGACGGCCAATGAGTTTGTTTTTCTTAAAATAACACTCATTACCCATACCGGTAACATGTACTCCATAATCGCCAGCATGGACGGCCAATAATTGCCTGTCACTACCAACGTCAGTATTACATTTACCAGCGCAGCGCAGGCTAAGGCTTTAAACCCATCGGTCATCGAAACGCGCAAGGTGACGAGAGCAATAATCCCGCCAACTAACAGACCAAATGGGGCTATCCAAACACTCAGTGCCGAGAACACACTCACTGCAATTAGAGCCTGCATAGGCCCTTTCATTGAATACCTTGCAATTCCTAGCATGGAGACCCTGTTAAATTTTTATCCAAAAACTTTATTTATGATGATCGGTATATGGCAATAATGCAAGATAACGTGCACGCTTAATTGCCGTCGACAGCTGACGCTGATACCTAGCACTGGTTCCTGTAATACGGCTAGGTACAATTTTACCTGTTTCCGTAATATAAGATCTCAATGTATCTAAGTCTTTATAATCAATCTGTTTCACGCCATCTGCGGTAAAACGACAGAATTTCTTTCTTCCAAATCCTCTAGCCATTTTTAGCTCCTTGCGAACGTGAATCACGACGTTTATCAAATTTTTCATCTTTTTTAGCAAGCATAACAGAAGGCTCTATTAATGCTGTTTTTTGCTTAACAACCATGCTACGTAAAACGGCATCGTTGTAGTAAAAAGCATTTTGAAGCTCATCAAGTGCTTCTTGACCACACTCAATGTTCATTAAAATATAGTGTGCTTTATGTACCTTGTTAATTAGGTAAGCAAGTTGACGGCGACCCCAATCTTCTAAACGGTGAATACTGCCACCGGACTGTTCAACAAGCGCGCGGTAACGTTCTAGCATAGCAGGAACCTGTTCAGACTGATCAGGATGCACTAGAAATATAACTTCATAATGACGCATTCATTTTCTCCTTATGGATTATAAAAAGCCTCCCGATACTGCAAATACAGCCGCTTTAACGACCATTTACAACACAGTGAGACAAGGATATTTCAGGCTAACTGCCCGAAAGGCGCGAATTATACTCCAAAGCCCTACTAAATTCAATCATAAAGAAGCATTGATCGCTTTTAAGGTTGCTACGGGGTCACTTGATTGCGTAATGGGGCGACCAATCACTAGATAGCTAGAACCAGAATTGATAGCCTCTTTAGGAGTCATAATCCGCTTTTGATCATCACGACTACTCCCTTCAGGCCGAATACCAGGCGTGACTAAACAGAAGTTTTCTCCAATGGTTTGACGCAATAATGCAACCTCTTGAGCCGAACAGACTACGCCATCCAAACCGGAAGACTTGGCTAGAGTTGCCAAACGGAGTACATTCTCTTCGGGGGTTCCTTGCAGACCTATCTCTGCTAGATCAGACTGTTCCATGCTGGTTAAAACCGTGACGGCAATGAGTAATGGTCGGTGTTCACAGTCGGCTAATGCTTTTTGTGCCGCCTCCATCATTTTTCGTCCGCCCAGTGCATGTACATTCACCATCCAAACCCCCAGCTTAGCGGCTGCCTGAACCGCTTTAGCCACGGTATTAGGGATATCGTGATACTTTAAATCTAAAAAGACATCAAATCTACGTTGAATCAGTGATGAAACAAATTCAGGGCCCGCAACAGCAAACAGCTCTTTTCCTACTTTCAATCGGCACAACTGGGGATCAAGCTTATCCACAAAGCTCAATGCGGACTGGCGGCTAGAAAAATCCAACGCCACCAGTACTTTAGAATTATTTTGACTCATAACCAACCTGCTTTTTCTATATTAATCAATTTATTAGAACTACTTCTTAATTCTTTATCTTTAAGAGAACTCTTTTTTTAACTGAACGATTTGATTTGACTGTTTCTTATTGGCCTTAACTTGTTTACGCAACTGCCATTTGAGTTGACTCATTTTAAGGGATGAAATAGTAGCCCCCAGTAAAGCGCCAATGACCAGTGTCATAGCCAAAACCAACCCTAAAGGAAGCGTTGTTTTTACAATAAATAGATCAAGTGTCACTTGACTAGGATTTAACACGCCTAAGACAACGCCCAAAATAAGCAGAAAAATAATGATGATAAAAATGAATAGTTTAAGCATTTAAATAAGGCCTCAGACAAACAATAGGGTTTAAAGATTATAATTCAATCAAAAGAAGAATAAAAAAAAAGGGCTACAAAGTAGCCCTTTTTTAGGATTTATAATAAAATTTCAGTAGTGTCTTTGGACTGATCCACTCTTTCTCGTAAAGACTTTCCTGGTTTAAAGTGCGGTACACGCTTATCAGGCAGTGAAACGGTTTCCCCTGTTTTAGGGTTGCGTCCCACTCGAGCTTTTCGATAATGAAGGCTAAAACTACCAAATCCACGAATCTCAATGCGTTCACCTTGAGACAGTGTTTCTATCATAGAATCCACTATTTGGTTCACTGCAAGTTCAATATCTTTTTGAGAAAATTGAGTTTGCTTTCTCGCAATGAGTTCAATGATTTCTGACTTCGTCATTTGATCATACTCTTAATAATCTCTAATAACACAAGAGAGTTTTAGTGCAATAACAATCACGCTAAAAAGACCAAAGGTAAGACATAGAAAAAACTTTCTATGTCACTTGAAAAGCAACTAAAGTTACTTACGTCAGATTACATTTTATCCTTGAAAAGATCACCGAATGTTGATCCCGCAGCAGGCACCTGAGTTTCAGAATAGCCTTTTAGAGCTTCCTTCTCTTCATGTGCTTCTTTGGCTTTCATTGACAATGAAAGTGAACGGTTTTTGCGATCGATGTTGGTGACTTTAGCCGAAATGGTATCGCCTTCTTTCAGAACACTTGATGCATCACGTGTATCTTCTAGCAACTCTGATGCACGAAGGTAACCTTCCACTTCAGGAGCAAGTTCAATCACAGCACCACGGGTATCAACGGTTTTAACAACACCTTCAACCATACTGCCTTTTCCATGATCTGCAACAAACTGACCAAACGGATCCTGCTCTAACTGCTTAAGACCTAGAGAGATACGCTCGCGATCAGGGTCAATCGAAAGAATAACGGTTTCTAGCTCATCGCCTTTCTTAAAGTCACGAATGGCTTCTTCGCCAGTCTGCTTCCAAGAAATATCAGTAAGGTGAACTAAACCATCAATACCACCTTCTAGACCAATAAAGATACCGAAGTCAGTGATTGACTTGATAACACCTTGAATTTTATCGTTTTTAGCATGGATTGCTGAGAAGCTTTCCCATGGGTTAACTGCACACTGTTTAATAGACAATGAAATACGACGACGTTCTTGATCCACATCTAGGATTTTAACGCGTACTTCTTGGCTAAGGTGAACAACTTTAGAAGGATGAATGTTACGGTTAGTCCAGTCTAATTCAGACGTATGAACCAATCCTTCGATCCCTTCTTCAATTTCAATGAAAGCACCGTAGTCGGTAATGTTAGCCACTTTACCAGCCACTTCTGCACCCATTGGGTAGCGAGAAACCATATCAGACCAAGGATCTTCCTCAAGCTGCTTAAGACCAAGTGAAACACGACTACGCTCTTTATCAAACTTAAGAACCTTAACATCAATCTCATCGCCAACATTAACGATTTCAGAAGGATGGCTAACACGACGCCAAGCCATGTCCGTAATGTGTAGAAGACCATCAACACCACCAAGATCAATGAAAGCACCGTAGTCAGTAAGATTTTTAACAATCCCTTTAAGGGTTGAACCTTCTTCCATGTTGGCTAGAATCGCTTCACGCTCTGCTGAGCTTTCAATTTCAATGACGGCACGACGAGAAACAACCACGTTGTTACGCTTACGATCAAGCTTAACAAGTTTCATTTCAATCTCTTTGCCTTCAAGGAAACCGAAGTCACGAATAGGGCGAATATCCACAAGTGATCCAGGTAAGAAACCACGAACCCCTTCAACATCAACCGTAAGACCACCTTTCACCTTACCAGTTACTAGACCAACAACGACTTCACCTTCTTCCATTGCGGTTTCAAGACGATCCCACGTTTTAGCACGCTTCGCTTTTTCGCGAGATAGACGAGTTTCACCCAGTCCGTCTTCTAGTGACTCAAGATACACTTCAACTTCATCGCCTACCGCCACTTCTAGCTCGCCATTCGCGTCTAAAAACTGGACTTTAGGAATAGATGATTCAGACTTCATTCCTGCGTCAACAAGAACGGTCTCTTTATCAATACCGATAACAGTACCGATGATTAGAGCGCCTGGGTTAAATTTTTCTTGAAATGATTCTTCAAATAGTTCAGCGAAAGATAATTCACTCATGGATAAAACTTCCATTTTTTTCTAGCCGTAAACTTAACTCTGATGGGAGTATCCATTAAATTTAGCGGGTCTGTTAGTTAATTGCTGGCTTCCCAATCGCCAACAACAGAAAATCCCCGGCTGCATGATGCCGCTGGGGATTTTATAAAAATATGTTCAAACAAAGAGCAGGAAGAATTAGGCAATCAGTGCTTTTTTAACCACTAACGCGAGTACTTCCTGACAAACAGCATTAATGTCTAAAGAGGACGTGTCAATAATAATGGCATCGTCCGCAGGCTTTAAAGGCGCTGTTTTACGATTAAGGTCACGTTCATCACGTGCCTCAATGTCTCTTGTTATCTGGACAATATTAGCACTAACCCCTTGAGATTTCAACTGCTTAACGCGCCTTTCTGCTCTAATCTCGGCAGAAGCGGTTAAATAAAGCTTAATTTCGGCACTTGGAAACACCACTGTACCCATATCTCGCCCATCGGCAATGAGTCCTGGTAAGCTGGAAAATGCTTTTTGACGTGCTAATAACGCGGCGCGTACTTCGGGAATGACGGCAATGGTTGAAGCCACGCCCGCAACCTCCTCTGTACGAACTTGAGCGGTAATATCCTCTCCTTGGTACATAATGCGAGCATCGACAAATTCAACGGGTAATGTATTGGCCAACGCCACCAATTTGGTGACATCATCCAGCGCAATACCGTCTTTTACCGCTCCAAATGCCAACGCACGATAAATCGCGCCGCTGTCTAACAGATGAAACCCTGTTTTTTGCACTAAAAACTGTGCCAAAGTGCCTTTTCCCACGCCGCTAGGGCCATCAATGGTAATCACTGGAATTGCTTGTCTCATTTTTTCTCCCCCCCCTTACTTGTGATTTGTGGCTTAAACCACATCAACCTGCATTCCAACTTGATTGATTAACTCAATAAAGGTTGGAAAAGAGGTATTTACATTGGCGCAATCATCAATGATGATTTCAGATGCCGCATTCAAGCCAGCAATGGTCATCGCCATTGAAATTCGGTGGTCATGGTGACTTTGAATCTCGCCTACCTGTGGCGTTTGTTGACCGCCATTAATCACCATTCCATCTTCAGTAGGGGTCGCATCAACGCCTACGGCTTGCAGAGCATCGGCCATTACTTGAATTCGATCGGACTCTTTAACGCGCAGCTCTTCCGCCCCTGTTAATACCGTTTGTCCTTCAGCCGTTGCCGCCACCACAAATAATACGGGAAATTCATCAATGGCCAAAGCAACTAATGCCTCAGGAATGTTAATGCCTTTTAAAGGTGCATATTTAACGTGCACATCCGCTACGGGCTCTCCGCCCACTTCATGGAAGTTCTCAAGCTGAATGTCTGCTCCCATTAATTTAAGGATATCAATAATCCCCACTCGTGTCGGGTTCATGCCAACGTGCTCCACCACCAAATCGGATCCTTTGGAGACGGTTGCCGCCGCAATAAAAAACGAGGCGGAAGAGATGTCTGAGGGCACATCAATATGACGCGCGGTTAATTTTCCTCCCCCCTGCAAACTGGCTTTCATGCGTTGGTCATCTAGTTTTTCAGAAACAACTGGGTAACCAAAACCATTGAGCATTCGTTCAGTATGGTCACGTGTGGGCGCAGGTTCTAGCGCACTGGTGGTGCCTTCGGCATACAGCCCCGCCAACAACACACAGGACTTAACTTGTGCACTCGCCATCGGCAAAACATAATCAATTCCCTTAAGTGAGGCATCGCCCGTTCCCGTAATTTTTAACGGAGGTGTGCCGCCTTCAGCGGTGTCAATTTTTGCACCCATTAAGCGTAATGGATCGGTCACGCGCTTCATGGGTCTTGTCGATAGAGAGGCATCGCCAACCAGCTCACAATCAAAGTCTTGCCCGGCTAAAATACCCGCCATTAAACGCATGGCCGTACCTGAGTTCCCCATATCCAATGGGTTATTGGGTTTGTTCAGCCCTTTTAATCCCACTCCTTTGATGGTGACATTGCCTTTATCAGGCCCTTCAATCTCAACGCCCATCTCTTGAAACGCTTTTAACGTGGCCAAGCTGTCAGCGCCCTCTAAAAATCCCGTGACGGTTGTAGTGCCTTCCGCAATCGCGCCCAGCATAATACTTCGGTGAGAAATCGACTTATCCCCCGGAACTCGAATGCGACCTTTAATGGTACCGCCTGGCTGAACTTTAAATTTTACATTTGACATAGGATTCAATTCTTTAATTTGTTGATTTAAACTGTTTATTTAATGTGTTTATCTCTGGCTTGTTTCGCGTCTAAAAACAGTGCTTGCAATGCCTTGGCATCCTGATTCTCAACCATTTCGGTTAACGCGGTAATTTTGGTTTGATACTGTTTTAACCACTTTACAATGGCCGTTGAGTTTTCAATGGAAATATCACGCCACATGGTCGCATCACTGGATGCGATTCGGGTAAAGTCACGAAAGCCGCCCGCCGTATAAGGAAATACATTTCCCAGCTCTTCGTGTTCATTGAGCATGTCAACCAATGAAAATGCCAATAGATGAGGCAAATGACTGGTGGCCGCAAATATCTCATCATGCTGTTGAGCCGGCATCGACTCCACATTTGCGCCCAGTGCTTGCCACAGTTGCGTAACCTGTTTAATCGCATCAGCGTTGGTGGTTTCAATAGGCGTTAAAATCACGCGATGATCCACAAACAGCGACGCATCAGCCGCTTCTATGCCGCTTTTCTCTTTGCCTGCAATGGGATGACCCGGAACAAAATTGGCGGGTACCGTGCCAAAAACCGCTTGAACCGCCGCAATCACACTGCATTTTGCACTGCCTGCATCGGTGATAATCACCCCTTTTTTTAGGTAGGGCTTCATTTGCAAGAGCAACGATTTCATGACCCCCAGCGGGACGGAGAGCAGAATAAAATCACTGTCTTTTACCGCCGTTTCCATATCGGTACTGTAGGCATCCACCACACCCAATGCAACGGCTTTTTTAAGGTTTACTTCATTGTGACCAAAGCCAAAAACGGTTTGTGCCAATCCCGCCTCTTTTATCCCTTTGGCAAATGAGCCGCCAATCAGCCCTACCCCAATCACGGTCACTTTAGGAATAAGAGCAGTGCTTTGAACGTCCTGCATTTTTTCAGTCATCTTTAAGCGCCACTTTAAGCGCATCAACAAAGTGCTGATTTTCAACTTGCGTTCCAATCGATACACGCAAAAATGGGGTTAAGCCATAATTTGCCAGAGGTCGAACAATCACGCCCTCTTGCAGTAATTTCTGGTTTATTTTAAGGGCTTTATCGCCTAAATCAATGCACATAAAGTTACCCACCGATGGAATACTGGCCACACCCAGCAACGTCAACGCATCTTTTATTTGGCGCATGCCTTGCTGATTTAACAGCACACTTTTTTCGACAAACCCTTGGTCATCCAGAGCAGCACAGGCGGCAACCTGCGCATAATGATTAACATTAAAAGGGGCTCTTAATTGATTGATATACTGAATTATTTCTTTACAGCCTAATAAGTAACCTACCCTTAAAGAGGCGAGGCCATAGGCTTTAGAAAAGGTGCGTGAAATCAATAAATTTGGATACTGCGAAAGGTAATCACACCCATCTGGGTATTGATTATCGACATCAAACGATTGTGCGTATTCAATATAAGCTTCATCCAGAACCACCACCACCTCTTTAGGCACTTGAGAGATAAAAGCCTCCCACTGTGTTCGGGTAAACAACGTCCCCGTTGGGTTGTTTGGATTGGCCAGATAGATCAATTTGGTTTTTGGAGTAATCGCTGCCAACATGGCTGGCAAATCATGACCCCAATCCACCGCTGGCACTTCTACGCCGGTTGCACCCACTACTTGGGCAGAGATGGGATACACCGCAAATCCATATTGAGCATAAATAATTTCATCGCCCACGCCTGCAAAGACTCGGGCGACCAGCTCAAGCAACTCATTAGACCCATTGCCCAAAGCAATTTGCTCAGTGTTCACGCCTAAAAAATGAGACAACGCTGTTTTTAGCTCAAACGCACTGCCATCAGGGTAGCGTGCAATGTCTTTTAATGCCGATTGAACAGCGGCTAATGCCGTTGGACTCGCACCCAAAGGGTTTTCATTTGACGCCAGTTTTGAAATATAGGTTAACCCCAACTCACGTTGTAGCTCACTCACCGGCTTACCAGGAATGTAAGGGTGGATGCCTAATATTTGGGGCTGAACACGGTCACAAAATAGTTGATTGGATTTGGTCATAATAAACAGAGACTTAAAGAGGTGAAATGGGAAACGATCCCAATAACTTAAAGAAAACTGCTTTGGAAGCCACTTCATTTAATGCTTGGCTCACGTTTTCATCGTTTTGATGCCCTAAAACATCAATAAAAAATAGGTAATCCCATGTCTTATCCACGGAGGGGCGCGAGATAATACGCGTCATATTAATGCCACGCTGACTAAAGCAGGACAAAATATCAAGCAACGCCCCTGAACGGTTTTTCATTGAAACAATCATTGCGGTTTTATCGTCCCCACTGGGTTGCACGGCCTCTTTGCCTAACACCCAAAACTTAGTGGTATTGTCGGCTTGATCTTCAATATTGGACTCTAAAATGGTGAGTTCATACAGCTGTGCCGCTTGCTCAGAAGCAATGGCGGCAATCGAAGGGTCGCTTTGTGCCTGTTTGGCCGCCAGCGCATTAGAGGCAACGGCTTCCACTTCCACCCAAGGTAAATTGTTCTTAATCCACTGTTCACACTGCCCAAGCGCCTGGGTGTGTGCCACGATCTTTTTAATCCCTTCCACACCTGTGGATTTAGACAATAAGCAGTGATGAATCGCCAATTCAACTTCACCAGACACGTTTAACTTAGTTTTAAGCAAGGCTTCTTGTGTTGTTTTTACAATCCCTTCAGAGGAGTTTTCAACGGGAACAATACCATAATTTGCTCCCCCCTTCTCAACCAGATCAAACACCTCTTCAATGGTCGAAACGGCGACGGGGTGTGCTGAAGAGCCAAACTGTTTAATCACACTGGCGTGAGAGTAACTGCCTTCTGGCCCCAAATAAGCAACTGAGGTGGGTTGCTCTAACGCCAAACAAGCCGACATGATCTCTCTAAACAGCTTTGCCATCTCTTCATCTGGCAATAACGTGGTGTTACGCGCTTTAACCGCTCTTAACACCTGCGCTTCCCGTTCAGGTCGATAAAACACCACCTCAACTTTGCCGCCTTGCGTTTTAATGTCCGCCACTTTTTGGGCACACAACGCGCGTTGGCCAATTAAGTCTTGAATTTGTGCATCAATCGCATCAATTTCATTGCGAATTTGGGTTAATTGTTCTTGTTCTGAAGTCATTAAACAGCCTGTTATAACGCCCCATCCCTCAAAAAGACATTACATCAAGAAGGGGGGGGAGAAAAATTTTTGTCTTTTTTAGAGTCTTTTAGAATTACGCGTGTTGCTCTGCAAAGGTGGTTAAAAAAGCAATTAAAGCATCCACCCCTTCTTCAGGCATGGCATTGTAAATGCTCGCGCGCATACCACCAAAGGCTTTATGCCCTTTTAAACTTAACAACTCAGCCTCTTTAGATTTCTCTAGAAAAACCTCATCTAACATATTGTTTTTCAAGAAGAACGTGACATTCATCCAAGAGCGTTGTGTAGGCGTTATACTGTTTGAATAAAAAGAGGATTGGTCAATGTAGTCATACAGTTTTTTTGCTTTACGCTCATTCACAATAGAGATCGCTTGCACCCCTCCCGTCGTTTTAAGCCAATCAAACACCAGCCCAGCTAAATACCATGAGTAGGTTGCAGGGGTATTCAACATCGAGCCATGATCCGCATAGGTCGCCCAATTTACTAATGAAGGCGTTATGTCACGCGCTTGACCGATTAAATCCTCTCGAATCACCATGATGGCTAACCCTGCTGGACCAATATTTTTTTGGGCGCCTGCATAAATAATGCCATAACGACTCACATCAATGGGACGAGACAGAATATCCGACGACATATCTGCAATCACGGTTTTACCTTGTGCAAAAATATGCTCTAAATGTTCTTCCTGAAACGCCAAGCCGGTAATGGTTTCATTGGAACAAAAATGAATGTATTTGGCCTCAGGGTTAAAGTTCCATGTTGCGATATCTGGAATTTCAGTAGGGTTGGCTTCATCGCCACCCACCACCAAATTTACATTGGCATAACGAGACGCTTCTTTAATGGCCTTAGCAGACCAAACGCCCGTATCAAAATAATCAACCGTGTCATTCGGTTGCGTCAAATTAAGCGGAATGCCCGAAAACTGCATGGACGCCCCTCCATGCAAAAACAACACTTTATAGTTGTCTGGAATTTCCATGACATCACGCAAATCCGCTTCCGCTTGATGCGCTACCGACATGTATTCTTTACTGCGATGGCTCATCTCCATCACCGACATGCCAGTGTTGTTCCAATTTAAAAACTCTTTTTCTGCTCGCAACATGACCGCTTCAGGCAACATTGCCGGTCCTGCACTAAAATTAAACGCTCTAGCCATGCTTATCGTTATTCCTTATTATCATCGACTTCAGTTTTATCGACATCGTTGTCGCGAGTCTCTTCCGTTGCTTCCGTAATCGGTGCCACAGGAGATTCCGTTGCTTCTCCATCCACTTCGTCTAAAATCTCTTCCAAGACCTCTTCAATATCCACAACTGCCAACCCAACCACTTGCTCGCCTTTCGTAACATTGATTAACTTAACGCCTTGCGTATTACGACCAACAACAGACACTTCTGAAATACGTGTTCTGACCAGCGTGGCTTTATTGGTAATCAACACCATTTCTTGTTCAGGAACGACAGAAACAGCCGCCACCACCAAACCATTACGTTCAGAGGTTTTAATTGAAATCACCCCTTGTCCGCCACGGTTAATTGTAGAGTAGTCTTCCACCAACGTACACTTACCAAAGCCATTTTCAGTGGCGGTTAAAATCAACGTATTCGGTTTGGCCACTTGCATACTAATGACCTTAACATCACCGCTTAATTTCATGCCTCGTACACCACGTGCGGTACGACCCATCACACGAACATCGCCCTCTTTAAAGCGAATCGCTTTACCAATGTTACTGAACAACATAATCTCTTGTTCGCCATCGGTGAGTGCCGTTCCAACCAATTCATCGTCGTCCAATAAATCAACCGCAATAATCCCGTTGGCACGTGGGCGTGAGAAGTCTTTTAACTTCACACGTTTTACCACTGCATTACGCGTTGCCATAAAGACAATACGTTCGTCATCAAACTCATCAACCGGCAAGACAGAAGTAATGTGTTCACCATCGTCCAGCGGCAATACATTTATGATTGGTTTACCGCGACTGCCTCGGCTTGCCAAAGGCAATTGCCATGTTTTTTTCCAATACAACTTCCCTTTATTAGAGAAACACAACAACATATCGTGCGTACTGGCCACAAACAGTTGACCTACTTCATCTTCTTCTTTCATTGCCGTAGCCGACTTACCACGCCCGCCACGTTTTTGTGCACGGTAATCGCTTAACGGCTGAGTTTTAATGTAGCCATCTTGCGATAAGGTCACAATACGTTCTTCTACCGCAATTAAATCTTCTGCATCCAAATCTTGATAGGTGTAATCAATTTCAGTACGACGCGCATCTCCAAAGGTTTCTACCACGTCATGAAGCTCTTCTATCACTACTTCAGTCAAACGATCTGGGTTTCTTAAAATAGTTAAATATTCGATGATTTTGAGAACCAATCCCTTATATTCATCTAGAATTTTATCTTGCTCTAACCCCGTTAAACGGTGTAAACGCATTTCAAGAATGGATTGTGCTTGAACGGGAGACAGTCTGTAAATCGCGCCATCCGCACCAAACCCTTCAGGAAGGTCTTCAGGGCGAACGTCCTTAAGCTCAACGCGTTCCAGCAACTCAACCACCTTACCAACTGGCCAATCTCTGGCCAACATGCGCTCTTTTGCTACAGCAGGGCTAGGCGACGCTTTGATTAACTCAATCATCTCATCAATGTTATTGAGTGCAACCGCCAAGCCTTCTAATGTATGGGCTTTTTCACGTGCTTTACGCAACTCAAAAATAGTACGGCGTGTCACCACTTCGCGACGGTGTTTTACAAAGGCTTCAATAATTTGTTTTAGGTTCAATAGTTTTGGTTGACCATCAATCAACGCCACCATATTGACCCCAAATACCGTTTGCATTGCCGTTTGCTTATAGAGGTTATTAATCATCACTTCAGGCACTTCACCACGGCGAAGCTCAATGACAACACGCATCCCGTCTTTATCCGACTCATCACGCAAGGCAGTAATGCCGTCGAGTTTTTTCTCTCTTATGAGTTCGGCAATGCGCTCTATCAATCGTGCCTTATTCACTTGATACGGCAGTTCATCCACTATAACTTTTGATTTACCGCTCTTATCCGTTTCAATAGACACTTTGGCTCTGATTTTGACTCGGCCACGCCCCGTCTCATACGCCTCACGAATGCCAGATCCACCGTTAATAATGCCGTAGGTAGGAAAATCAGGCCCAGGAATATGTTCCATCAAACCGTCAAGATCAATGTTAGGATCATCAATCAACGCTAAACACGCATTAACCGTCTCGGTTAAGTTATGAGGCGGAATATTGGTCGCCATCCCAACCGCAATCCCCGAAGAACCATTCACTAATAAATTGGGAACACGCGTTGGAAACACCACCGGCTCTGATTCAGAACCATCATAGTTTTCGGCGAAATTAACCGTTTCTTTGTCCAGATCCGCAATCAGATGATGTGCAATTTTAGACATTCTAATTTCGGTATAACGCATCGCCGCAGGAGAATCCCCATCGACCGACCCAAAGTTACCCTGTCCATCCACCAACATATAACGCAGTGAAAATGGCTGAGCCATTCGAACAATAGTGTCATAAACTGCCGTGTCACCATGCGGGTGATACTTACCTATTACATCCCCGACCACACGGGCCGATTTTTTGTAAGGTTTATTAAAATCATTATTTAATACACTCATCGCATACAACACACGACGATGGACGGGCTTTAAACCATCCCTTACATCCGGAAGGGCTCGACCTACAATTACGCTCATCGCATAACTGAGGTAAGACTGCTCCATTTCATCTTCTAACGCAATAGGAATAATTTCACGTGCAAATGTAGACATTGTTCATCCAATTTATAGTTAAATTCTCAAGCCCCAAATTATAACCCAAATACACGCCTTAAAGCGACAATAATGTAGCCCCTTTCACCCTAACGAGAATCTCTTTAAATCGCTTGGCAAGGCTTATTTTTAAGTTATATTTGTTTTGAGGTGTTTTTTTGACGACTTTTGACTGAAAATAAAATGCACTAAAAAACCACTAAAATGAGTATAATTCACGGGTTCTTATCAAAAGTGAATCGCTATGACCGCCCTTACGCCCTCAATGACCACCAATACGTCTCATGTAAATGCCGATCCCGCCGAGCTGGATAATTTCAATCGCTTGTCCAGCACTTGGTGGGATAAGGAGGGCGAATTTAGCGCTTTACATAAAATCAATCCTTATCGTGTGGCCTTTATTGAGCAATTTACCCCCCTTAAAAATCAGCGCATTGTCGATATTGGATGCGGTGGCGGCATACTGTCCGAATCACTGGCGCAAAAAGAGGCCGATGTTACTGGAATTGATCTTGCCAAAGAGGTGTTGACGGTTGCTAAATTACACGGACTCGATTCGGGCGTAAAAGTGGATTATCAACTGATCTCTGCCGAAGAGTATGCCCAACAACATCCAGAACAGCACGATATTGTGACCTGCATGGAAATGTTAGAGCACGTGCCCGATCCACAATCCATTATTAAGGCGGCTGCCGATTGCGTAAAACCGGGTGGCTGGGTATTTTTTTCGACCTTAAACCGCAACTATAAATCGTATTTACTCGCCATTATTGCGGCTGAAAATATTTTAAACTTAGTGCCCAAAGGCACCCACACCCACGAAAAATTTATTACTCCCGCCGAAATGGATGCGATGGCTCGACCCGCAGGCCTATATTTGCGAGACAGCGCAGGCATTGATTTTAACCCGCTGCTCAATCAATATGGCTTAAGCGATAACGTAGACGTAAATTACCTGCTTGCTTATCAAAAAGGATTGTAAGACACGTTATGTCCTTGCCCATTCACTGCATTTTATTTGACCTAGACGGCACATTGCTAGACACTTCTTATGACTTTTCCTATGCGTTAAACCAAACCTGTCGTGATTTTAATGCCCCCCCTCTTCGTTATCAAGATCTCCGAAAAATCGTCTCTCAAGGCGGACAAGCGATGACACAACTCGCCTTTCCCACGCTGAGTGGAGAGGCGCTTGAAATACGTAAACAGCATTTTTTAAACGTCTATTTTGAACACATTGACCATCACACTCAACTTTTTCCGGGACTGGAAAGTGGCCTGCAAATATTGGCTGAAAAACAGATTTCTTGGGGCATTGTCACCAATAAACCCACTTGGTTAACTGAAAAATTGCTGCAAAATATTCGTTTTCCCAGCGAACCTCACAGTGTTGTTTGTGGCGATACTTTAACGGTGAATAAACCCAATCCTGCGCCGCTTCATCTAGCGGCAAAACAGTGCAACATTGACTCAAAACACTGCCTATACATTGGCGACCATCGACGAGACATTGAAGCAGGAATCAACGCGGGCATGCACACCGCTGGCGCTATGTTTGGTTACTTAACCGATGACGATTATGAAAACCCATGGCCAACTCAGCTGTTTTTTGAAACCCCTTATGACATGAGTCAATATTTTCAACAACTCTATGCGGATTAACTCTATGAAAACTTACTTAATCACCGGTGCTGCCGAAGGGCTTGGAAAAGCCCTAGCCACTCAACTGGTACAACTTGGCCATCAAGTCATTTTATTAGACAAAAACCTCAAAGCACTGAATGTGCTTTATGATGAATTAGACTCCCCGCTTACTTCGTTGTATCCATTGGATCTACTCGGTGCAACCCTAAATGATTACGAGACCTTGCAAGAGACGCTACAGCAAGAGTTTGGTGTGCTAGACGGTGTTATTCTCAACGCCGCGATCCTACCTGCCTTTACCCAAGTCGACCAAATTGACTATCAACAATGGTATGAAATTTTACAAACCAATTTAAACGCCAATTTTCACCTCATTCAAAACACACTCCCTCTCTTAAAGAGTGCACCAAAAGGCGCAAAACTGCTTGCCATTTTGGATGACAGCGTTAAAAAACATCCCGCATACTACGGCGCTTACGGCGTGGCCAAAGCAGGACTAGAGCAACTCATGACCACCCTTGCCGCAGAACAAACCAACAGCAATATTGATGTGTATACTGCGCTTCTGGAACCCTTTGCCACCTCAAACAGAGGACGACTGTTCCCCGGTGAAAACCCCATGAAACTGCCCATGCCTGATGACATTGCTCAACTAATTTTGGCACAACTTCTTGAGAATAAACAGCTCATATAAAAGACTTTTTTCTTCCTCGGAGTCTTTTTCATCCTGTTCTTTTTTACTGCTGAATATTTCATTGGCTCCTTTATTCAGAGCTTTCTTCCAGGCATTGAGCTGCGTCACATGGATTTCATATTAACTGGCAAGCTCATTCGCCGTCTTTTCTCCTTTCAGTGCTTCCAGTGCAACTTTGGCTTTAAAGGTGCTGCTAAATTTTTTGCGTGTCATTTCTAAACCCCTTTTTGACAGGTTTTTATATCTTAAGCTACTGTCTGATTTCTGGGAGACACTTTCGCTAATTGCCTAAGGTAGTTATGGCGTAGCGAAACGAGGGACGATGTTGTACGGAGCCGTAACGGACGCAGAACGGTCGGGGCAAAAGGAATTAGCTGTCACGTTAGTGAGTGATTTTTTGGCAGGGACGCCAAATAATTTTTATCGAAGTAGCGACACATTCGATCACACTCATAACATCTCCTTCAAAAATTTAAAAAGCACAAGAAGGCCTTGCTCAACAACAGACCAAATAATATCACAATCATCAATGCCTGACTAACACACACTCCCGCACGATCGCTTCTTAACGTTTTATTAATGCCTACAAGAATAAAGTATTGATAACCGTCGCAAGGCTATTAATTTTTCTTGGAGTATTGAAATGAAAGCACTACCTATAAAAGCAATGCTAATACTGGGATTTCTCTTGTTTGGCAGTAACGCGCTCGCTGAAACTGAAGAAAAAGGCTGGAACGCATCTGTAGGATTAATAGTCGGAGGTGTCAGCGGCGAAGGTCAGCTTGATGCCTATGGCGGAAAGAAACTCA
>JAKITH010000008.1 GCA_021648185.1 Thiomicrorhabdus sp.
AAGGGTTTAATACCTATGTGTATTCGGAATCTGAAATAAAGCGTATTGCGCATGTGGCGTTTAAAGCGGCAATGAAACGCGATAAAAAACTCACGTCGGTCGATAAGGCGAATGTATTAGAAGTGACGGAGCTGTGGCGTGAAGTGGTTGATTTGGTTGCGGTTGAATACCCTGAGGTTGAAGTAAAGCACATGTATGTGGACAATGCCGCGATGCAGTTGATTCTGAACCCTAAACAGTTTGATGTGATGGTGACAGGCAATATGTTTGGTGATATTTTATCGGATGAAGCGTCTATGTTAACAGGCTCTATTGGTATGTTGGCGTCGGCATCATTGGATGAAAATAATAAGGGAATGTATGAGCCAAGTCATGGTTCGGCACCGGACATTGCAGGGAAAAATTTAGCCAATCCATTGGCAACTATTTTGTCTGCCGCAATGATGTTGCGTTACACCTTAGGGCGTGAAGAGTTGGCGGTTAAAATCGAAAATGCCGTTTCTAAGGTGTTAGATCAAGGGTTGCGTACAGGGGATATTTACTCTGAAGGTATGACCAAGGTCGGTTGTCGCGAAATGGGTGATGCCGTTGTAGCGGCACTGTAATCGTTATTGGTTTAATTTTGTAGATGAAAAATTATTTTACCATTACGATTAGTGATGTACACGGCTCAAGGCATTACTCTTTTAAGCAATTTATCCGTAAGTTTTTTTGGATCGTATTGACGCTATTTATCGCGTTATGGATTGTGGGCGCGATTTCGATTTGGTGGCTTAATTATGAAGCCAATCAAGTCGAGCAGCAGCATGAATCGGTCGTAAATGCGTTTGTTGATGATTTAAAGTCAACTCAGGCCGATTATGAAGCGCTGTTGCTTGAAAAAGCACGCTTAAAAGAAGAGCTGGAAGTGACCAGTGCTCAAGTGAATTATTTGGATCAAACGCTTCAGGGGTTGGAGAAGCTGGTGGGAGAAGCCGGTATGGATACCGAACCAATGCCTTTAGAAGAGCGCATTAAGCAGGTACAACTGACCTCTTTAGGGAAGGATATGATGCTTTCAATGATTCCAAATGGCCATGCGGTTCAGGGGTTTAAAGGCATTAGCAGTGGCTATGGGTATCGTAAACATCCGTTGACGGGCAAGAGGCACTTGCATGCAGGGGTAGATTATCGTGGTAAAAAAGGAGATCCCGTGATTGCGACGGCAGATGGCGTGGTAAGCTTTTCCGGTTTTAAAAAAGACAGTGGTTTTGGTCATTTAATCAGTGTGACGCATTCTAATGGGTTTCGAACGGTGTATGGCCACCTAAGTAAGCGCTTGGTTAAAACGGGGCAGTATGTTCAGAAAGGTGAAGTGATTGGTGAAATCGGTTCGACAGGACGCTCTTCGGGAAATCATTTGCATTATGAAGTTTGGTTTGTGTTTCGTCGCCTAAATCCCAAGTATTTTTATAACTGGTCGATCGAAAATTACGATGATATTTTTACAAGCGTTAAGGGAGTGCCATGGGGTTCTTTAAGTCAAGCAGTCGCGAATCGCGTCCGAAAAATGGAAAAACAATTATTGCTAGGGGATGTACCGTTGCAGGCGAAATTTGCAAACTAGCTGGCCCTTTGCATATAGACGGTCGAGTGGATGGCGTGATTGATAGCGATCATGATTTATCCATCGGTCAATCAGGGCATGTGACGGGACTGGTTAAGGCTCAAAAAGTAGTATTAAGTGGTGTGTTTGAAGGGAAAATGATTTGTGAAGACATTGAAATTCTTTCAAGTGGCAAGTTAATTGGTGAGTTGATTTGCAATAATTTTGTGGTGGAGACGGGCGGGAAGTTTATTGGTCAGAGTCATGAAATGACGGAAGGCATGGCATTAAGTTTACCAGAAGCTTTCGAAGAGCTGGCTAAGACCGTTGTAGAGTCTTTGGAAGATCAGAGCAGTATAAAAATCAGTAAGAAAAAATAATTTTTTAAGGGTATGAGATGACAAAGTTATACGATATTGCCGTTGTTGGTGCAACGGGTGCGGTTGGAGAGACCATTTTAAAAGTGCTTGAAGAGCGTAATTTTCCCGTTGGAAACTTGTATCCACTGGCCAGCAGTCGCTCTGCGGGTAAAAAAATTCAATTTAATGGCAAGTGGATTAAAGTATTGGATTTGGAAAAATTTGACTTTTCACAAGCTCAGATTGGTCTGTTTTCACCGGGCGCGAGTGTTTCAAAAGTGTATGCACCCAAGGCGGCCGAAGCGGGTTGTGTGGTGATTGATAACACTTCTCAATTTCGTTATGACGATGACATTCCATTGGTCGTGCCTGAAGTGAACCCCGAAGCGGTAGCAGATTATAAAAATCGTGGCATTATTGCCAACCCAAACTGCTCAACGATTCAAATGTTGGTGGCGTTAAAGCCTATTTATGATGCGGTGGGCATTAAGCGCATTAATGTAGCAACCTATCAGGCCGTGTCGGGCACGGGCAAGGATGCGATTGAAGAACTGGCAAAACAAACGGCTAATTTACTTAATATGAAAACGGTTGAAACCAAGGTTTACCCAAAGCAAATTGCGTTTAATTGCATTCCTCAAATTGATGTGTTCATGGAAAATGGCTACACCAAAGAAGAGATGAAAATGGTTTGGGAAACCAAAAAAATCATGGGCGATGAGGCCATTTTAGTGAACCCTACCGCCGTACGTGTCCCCGTGTTTTTTGGTCACAGCGAAGCGTTGCACATTGAGACGGATAAAAAAATTACCGCAGCGGAAGCCAAAGCATTGATGGAAGCGGCTGAAGGGATAGTGTTGATTGATGAACACGTTGATGGCGGCTATCCAACCGCTGTATCCGATGCTGCTAACACCAATCCTGTGTATGTAGGACGTATTCGTGAAGACATCTCAACCGAAAATGGCCTGAATATTTGGGTGGTGGCAGACAATGTGCGTAAAGGGGCGGCGACCAACACTGTTCAAATTGCTGAGTTATTAATTAAAGACCATCTTTAAGCTTGTGGAAAAAAACACGAAAACCACCTCAAAAATTGCATTAGGCATTGAGTATTTAGGCACTAACTATTGTGGCTATCAAAAGCAGTTGGAATGCCCGACGGTACAAGGGAATTTAGAGGTGGCTTTGTCCAGTATTGCGAATGAACCCGTAAAATTGATTTGTGCGGGGCGTACTGATACAGCTGTGCATGCAGTGGGTCAGGTGGTGCATTTTGAACTGGAGGTTGAGCGTCCAATGAGGGCTTGGTTACAGGGTGCGAATACTAAATTGCCAACGGACATTCGCATTGCTTGGGCGCAACCTGTCGCGGAGGATTTTCATGCACGGTTTTCAGCGGTTGCCCGTCAATATCGTTATGTGATTTTTAATCGCACGGTAAACTCTGCGGTGTTGGCAAACCGAGTCACTTGGCTGTACACTTCGCTGGATGTGGAAAAGATGCATTTGGCGGCTCAGTCATTGGTGGGCTATCAGGATTTTAGTTCGTTTAGAGCCTCGGGGTGTCAAGCCGCTAATGCGCTACGGACAGTGGAGTTTGTTCGGGTCTCACGTAAAGGTGATTTTGTGTTTATTGATATTAAGGCGAATGCTTTTTTGCATCACATGGTTCGAAACATTGCGGGTACCTTATTTCAAATTGGTTTAGAGCAAAAGCCGGTTGAGTGGGTCGCCGAGCTGTTGGCGTTGCAAGATCGAACAAAGGCCGCGCCAACGGGGCCGCCGAGTGGGTTGTATTTTGTGAATGCTTTTTACCCTGATGAATTTAACATTCCGCAAGTGGCGTTGGATGAGGTACTTTGGCAGTGAGTACGCGCTTAAAAAATCAGAGAACACGCGTAAAAATTTGTGGCTTAACCTCGGTTGCAGATGCGATGCTGGCGGTGAATGGCGGAGCGGATGCCATTGGATTGGTTTTTTATGCCCCCAGCCCCCGCAACGTGAGCATCGAACAAGCCGCAGAAATTACCGAAGCGATGCCTGCTTTTGTCACCAAAACGGCGCTGTTTGTGAACCCAACGGTAGAGTACGTTCAATCGGTATTGGAGAGTGTGTCGGTTGACCTATTGCAGTTTCACGGCGATGAATCCCCCGAGTTTTGTGGCCAGTTTAATCGAGCGTACATTAAAGCCATTCGAATGCGAGATGGCATTAATTTAACAACGCTGGCAAAGGAGTATCATACTTCGTCTGGCTTGTTGTTGGATGCCTATAAAGCGGGGATACCCGGTGGAACGGGCGAGCAGTTTGACTGGCAACGTGTGCCACAAAATTTAAACAAGCCCATTATTTTAGCGGGCGGATTAACGCCTGAAAATATTCAGCAGGCGATTGAACAAACTCAGCCGTGGGCGGTGGATGTCAGTGGCGGGGTGGAGCAATCAAAAGGCATTAAGTCGGCTGAAAAATTGGAACAATTTATGAGAAAAGTAACATGAAAATTGATTTTTCTAACTACCCAGACGAGCAAGGGCATTTTGGCCCTTATGGTGGGGTCTTTGCACCTGAAACCTTAATGGCGGCGTTAGAGCAACTTAAAAATGAGTATGCGTTGGTTAAAAACGACCCTGATTTCTTAAAAGAGTTGGCTGAAGACCTTCAAAATTACGTAGGTCGTCCAACACCACTCTATTATGCCAAGCGTTGGTCTGAGCATTTAGGGGGGGGGAAAATTTATTTAAAGCGTGAAGACTTGAATCACACGGGTGCGCATAAGGTGAACAACACCATTGGTCAAGCCTTATTAGCAAAACGACTGGGTAAGAAACGCATTATTGCTGAAACGGGAGCGGGTCAACACGGTGTGGCCAGTGCCACCGTTGCAGCACGTTTGGGGCTGGAATGCGTGATTTACATGGGGGCGGATGATGTGGTGCGCCAAGCCCCTAATGTGATTAGGATGAAGATGCTGGGTGCGACCGTGGTTCCTGTTGAGTCTGGCACTAAAACGCTGAAAGATGCCTTAAATGAAGCGATGCGTGATTGGGTTACGAATGTGGACGATACCTTTTATATTATTGGTACGGTTGCAGGCCCTCACCCTTACCCAATGATGGTCAGAGACTTTCAGGCGATTATTGGGCGTGAAGCCAAGCAACAAGCGTTGCAGCATGAAAATAAACTGCCCGATGTCTTGATCGCTTGTGTGGGCGGTGGTTCTAATGCCATTGGATTGTTTCATGAGTTTTTGGGAGACGATTCGGTTGAAATGATTGGCGTAGAGCCTGCGGGGCTTGGGCTGGAAACGGGTCAACATGCGGCGCCGTTGTGCAAAGGTAAGCCGGGCGTGTTTCATGGCAATCGAACTTATTTAATGCAAGATAAAAATGGTCAGATTTTAGGCACTCACTCGATTTCAGCGGGCTTGGATTACCCCGGTGTGGGCCCAGAACATGCATGGCTAAAAGACATTGGTAGAGTGAATTATGTCGCGGTGGATGATGAAGAAGCGCTGCAAGGGTTTCGTGATTTAACCCGATTTGAAGGGATTATTCCCGCATTAGAGTCCAGTCATGCGTTGGCGTATGCCACTAAATTAGCCCCAACGTTAGCCAAAGATAAGATGATTATTGTGAACTTATCAGGGCGAGGCGATAAAGACATGAATACCATTGCACAGATTGAAGGGATTGAGTTGTAGACTCTTTGTAGATGAAAAATATGAGCAGATTACCTAAAAAATTAGCCACTTTAAAACAGGCCGGAAAAACCGCTTTAATTCCTTATATTACGGCAGGCGATCCAAGCCCCAAAGCGACCGTGGCATTAATGCATCTATTAGTGGAGAAGGGCGCGGACGTGATTGAGTTGGGCGTGCCGTTTTCAGATCCCATGGCGGACGGGCCGGTGATTCAAAAAGCGGTGGAACGCGCTTTGATTCACAATGTCAGTTTGGACGATGTGCTGGAGTATGTTCGTGTCTTTAGAGAGAAAGACACTGAAACGCCAGTGGTATTAATGGGGTATTTAAACCCGATTGAAGCTCAGGGGTATGAAGCGTTTGCCAATGCGGCCAGTTCGGTCGGTGTGGATGCGGTGTTAACCGTTGATATGCCGCCTGAAGAATCTGCGGGGTATTTGGAGGCGTTGCAACAGGCCAATTTAGATCGTATTTTTTTAGTTTCGCCGACTACGCCAGATAACCGTTTAAGTGCGGTCAATGAAAAAGGCAGTGGCTTTGTCTACTACGTCTCTTTAAAAGGGGTCACGGGATCAAAAGAGTTGGATGTTGCCGATGTATCGCAAAACATGATGCGTTTACGATCGTCACTGAACATGCCAATGGGCATCGGGTTTGGCATTAAAGACGGTGCAACAGCCTTTGAGATGGCCAAAATAGGCGATGCCGTGATCGTTGGTTCGGCCTTGGTCAAATTAATTGAAGCGAACCAATCGAAAGGAAGCTATGATATCCACTTGGCGATTGGTGAAAAAATGACAGAATTTCGCGATGCCCTAGACAGAGCAGATGCATTAAAAGGTCAGGAGTAGAGAATGAATTGGTTTGAAAAGATTTTACCGAGCATTAAACAAGGCGCACAACGTAAAGGATCGGTTCCTGAAGGGTTGTGGACCAAATGTCCTAAGTGTGAAAGTACCTTGTATCGTTCAGAAGTCACGCGGAACAAAGAGGTTTGCCCTAAATGTGATCATCACATGCGTTTAGGTGGACGTGATCGTATTTTGGCCTTTTTAGACGACGACTCTTTTCAGGAAACGTCGCCCAATACATCGCCCGTTGATGTTTTGAAGTTTAGGGATATTAAAAAGTATAAAGATCGCATTTCAGCGGCTCAAAAAGCTACGGGTGAAAAGGACGCGTTGATTACTGGTGCTGGCACCATTAATGAGCTGGAAGTGATGGTGGCCGCATTTGATTTTAGATTTATGGGCGGTTCCATGGGATCGGTTGTCGGTGAAAAATTTGTGCGTGCCGTCAATGAAGCCATTGAGCGTCAGTGTCCCTTTATTTGTTTCTCTGCCAGTGGCGGTGCGCGAATGCAAGAGGCGCTATTTTCATTAATGCAAATGGCCAAAACCAGTGCGGCTTTGGGACGTTTACGTGCCAAAGGGTTGCCGTATATTTCGGTGTTAACCGATCCTACCATGGGGGGCGTTTCGGCCAGTTTTGCCATGCTGGGTGATTTAAATATTGCAGAGCCAAAAGCGTTGATTGGATTTGCTGGTCCACGCGTGATTGAACAAACGGTGCGTGAAACCTTGCCAGAAGGCTTTCAGCGCAGTGAGTTTTTGTTAGAGCATGGCGCGATTGATCAAATTATTCATCGCCACGATCTAACGAGTGAATTGTCGAGTATTTGCAGTATGTTGATGCATCGCCATAATACCTTAACCTTGTCTGAAGTGATTGAACCTGAATTGGTGTAAGACTCTTGGCTTTTATATAAAAAATAACCGTTCTTTATGACCATTCCAAATTCTCAATCCAGTTTAGAATACTGGATTGACTGGCTACTCCATTTACATACTGAAGAGATTGACCTTGGATTGGATCGTATTCGATTGGTGGCAGAAGCCATGCAACTGCTTCGTCCTGCCCCATTGGTGATCAGTGTGGCAGGAACCAATGGTAAAGGATCGAGTGTTGCGATGTTAGTTGCGATTTTGCGTGCGGCTGGCTATCGTGTTGGCGCGTATACCTCTCCGCATATTCAACGCTTTAATGAGCGTATTCAAGTGAACGCTCAGCCCGTTGATGATGAGCAAATTACCCGTGCATTCGCTCAAATTGAAGCCGCAAGGGGGGGGGTAAAATTAACCTACTTCGAGTTTGCTACGTTGGCAGGCTTGTGTGTTTTTAAAGAGTCCAACTTGGATGTGGCGGTATTGGAAGTTGGTTTGGGTGGCCGATTGGATGCGGTGAATGTAGTGGATGCCAATGCTGCACTGATTACCGCGATTGGCATTGATCATGTAGAGTGGCTGGGAAGTGATCGCAGTGTGATTGCTACGGAAAAAGCGGGTATTATGCGTTCTGGTCATCCAGCGGTTTGCTCGGAGGATTTTCCTCCAGAGAGTTTACCGGCGTATGCAGAGCAGCACTTGGTTCCGCTGTTGCAATTAAACAGGGATTTCAAACTGGAAATCTCTGATAAAGAGTGGTCTATTATTCCTTTACCAGAGCTTGATCATATTTCGTGCTCTCCAGAGATGTTAAAAAACTTCCCCCTTCCTAGTTTGAAAGGTACGTTTCAAATACGGAATGCCGCAGGTGTGGTGATGACATTGCTTTCATTATCGGAACATTTAAAAATCGATAAAGAGGCTATTCATAAGGGATTAATCCAAGCAAAACATCCAGGGCGGTTAGAGTCTTTTAAAAAGAGTGGTCAGCCTTGGTTGGTGGATGTTGCACATAATCCACAATCTTCTAACGTTTTGGCAGAATATTTACACCAGTACCCGCCAGCGACGCAGAGCGGACGCTATACCGCTGTTTTTTCCGTGTTGAATGATAAAGATGCCTTGCCGATGGTTCAAAAAATGGCGCCTTTTGTTCAGGATTGGTTGATTGCGGATTTAGCCATTCCACGAGCGACCTCGGTTGAGGCGTTAGTTGAATTGTTAAGAAGCTCAGGGGTGTCTGACAAGAATATTTTAGTGTACAGTTCAATTCAACAGGCAGTGAACGTGGCTCAAATGCGTTCTGAAGAGGCTATTTTAGTTTGGGGATCCTTTTTTACGGTGTCACAAGTTTATGATTGTTTGGGTGAAGGTAAGCCGTCGTGAGAGTATGTCATGGATGAGGTAAGTAAGTATCGGCTAACGGGCGCGGTTATTTGGCTAATGTTACTGGTGTTTTTAGTGCCTGTTTGGTTTGGCGAGCCGGTTCATTTTAAGCCGGAAGGCTATATTCCACCGGAAAAAACAGTTGAGCGCCCTATGGTACAGCCTGTAATGGCCTCATTAGAAGGTAAATCACTCCCTGTGGTGGGGGGGGTAGAGCAAGCGAACTTAGTGAAAGAGAGCAAGAAAGAGCTGGCTGAGGCAACTCAAATAGCTCAAAAACAATGGATTGTGAGAATCATTGCTTATAAAAACATACAGGATGCCAATGCGTTATTGGGTCGCTTAGAAGTCGATTATGATGTGATGATTAAAACGTTTGAGAAGAGCGGAATGCACTCGGTAAGAGTAGGGCCTTATTTCTCGAAGGTTAAAGCGGAACAAGCCAAACAAAAATTAGATAAAATGTTGCATACTCAGGCAGAGGTTGTGCAGTTAAAGTAACCCTAGTCTGCAGATTAGGGTGTAAGTTTTAGTGATTTATTAAAGTGATAGAGAGTGTGTAAACATGTGCGGAATTGTTGGGATTGTATCGGCAAGTGGTGGGACGGTAAATCAAGAGATTTATGATGCCTTAACGGTTTTGCAACATCGTGGTCAGGATGCCGCAGGGATTGTGACCAGTGAAGGAGGGCGGTTTTTCCAGCGTAAAGATAATGGGTTAGTGAAGGACGTTTTTCGTACCCGTCACATGCGTGACTTGCATGGCAGTATTGGAATTGGTCATGTTCGTTATCCAACCGCAGGCTCGTCTTCCAGTGCGGAGGCGCAGCCTTTTTATGTCAACTCTCCTTATGGTATTGCCATGGGACACAATGGCAACTTGACCAATGCGGATACGTTGGCACAAGAGATCTATCGCGAAGATTTGCGTCATTTAAATACTAATTCCGATTCGGAAGTCTTACTGAATGTGTTTGCGCATGAACTGATGCAGCAAAAGAAGCTGTTTATTGAAAATGAAGATGTGTTTAATGCGGTTAAAACACTGCATAAACGGGTACGTGGTGGCTATGCCGCGGTTGGAATTATTTCTGGTTTTGGACTGGTCGCGTTTCGTGACCCGTTTGGTTTGCGTCCCGTGGTCGTTGGTAAGCGTGAAACCCCTGAAGGTATTGATTATATGGTGGCCTCTGAGTCGGTCGCCTTTACAGGATTGGGGTTTACTTTAGAGAAGGATTTAGCGCCTGGTGAGGCGGTTGTTATTACCGAAAGTGGTGAGATTAGCTATCAGCAGTGTGCAGAAAACCCAACCTTATCGCCTTGTATTTTTGAATTTGTCTATTTTGCGCGTCCAGATTCCATGATTGATAATATCTCGGTTTATAAGTCTCGCCTACGAATGGGTGAAAAACTGGCGGATAAAATTTTAAAAGAGTGGCCAAAACACGATATTGATGTGGTCATGCCAATTCCAGATACCAGTCGTACCTCGGCACTGGAACTGGCGTTTCGTTTAGGCACTCCTTATCGAGAAGGGTTTATTAAAAACCGCTATATTGGGCGTACTTTTATTATGCCAGGGCAACAGCAGCGTAAAAAATCGGTTCGTCAAAAACTCAATGCCATTGATTTAGAGTTTGAAGGTAAAACGGTTTTATTGGTTGATGATTCCATTGTTAGAGGAACAACGTCTGCTCAAATTGTGCAAATGGCACGAGAAGCGGGGGCTAAAAAGGTCTATTTTGCTTCTGCGGCACCTGCGGTTCGTTATCCGTACGTGTATGGCATTGACATGCCTTCACCGACTGAATTAGTGGCTCATAATCGCACCACCGAAGAAATTGCCGAGGTGATTGGCGCTGACAGGTTAATTTATCAGGATATTGAAGATTTGATTCAAGCCGTGAGCGTAGGGAACCCTGACATTAAGGAATTTGATACCTCTTGCTTTACAGGGGTTTATGCCACGGGTGATATTACGCCTGAGTATTTAGAGTCGATTGATTCGGCACGTAATGATGATGCACAAACGTCTAAAAAAGCACAAGGCCAAGAAACCGTTGGTATTTATAACGGCGTTTAGGGCATACCTAGAGAACTATTATGCAACCATTTGATATTAACACCTTAGCCATTCGTGCGGGTTATGAGCAAACACACGAGCAAGAGAACAGCGAGGCTATTTTTCCAACCTCGAGTTTTCGTTATGAGTCTGCCGCACAGGCTGCTGCACGTTTTAGTGGTGAGGAGAAGGGGAATGTGTACTCTCGTTTTACCAATCCCACCGTGCGAACGTTTGAAAATCGTCTTGCCCTTATGGAAGGTGGCGAGTCTTGCGTGGCAACCGCTTCGGGGATGTCCGCTATTTTAGCGACGTTTATGTCTTTGCTTGAGCAAGGCGATCACGTGGTTTCTTCACAAAGTATTTTTGGGACGACGAAAGTCCTTTTTAATAAATATTTGGCCAAGTTTGGCATTGAGGTCACGTTTGTTTCGCAAACCGATGTGACCGAGTGGCAAAAAGCGATTCAATCGAATACCAAGGCCTTTTTTCTAGAGACCCCTTCCAACCCTTTAACTGAAATTGCAGATTTAGCCGCAATCAGTGCGATCGCCAAGCAGTGTGATAGTTTATTGATTGTAGACAATTGTTTTTGTACCCCTGTATTACAACGACCCTTGGAGCAAGGGGCGGATATTGTGATTCATTCAGCCACCAAGTTTTTAGATGGACAGGGACGTGGCATCGGTGGAGCGGTTGTGGGTTCTGAAGCGGTGGTTGAAGAGCATGTTAGAGCTTTCATGCGTACTGCTGGCCCAAGTATGAGCCCATTTAATGCTTGGATATTTTTAAAAGGGCTGGAAACGCTTCCGGTTCGAATGGCAGCGCACTGTCAAAATGCATTGTTGTTGGCAGAGTGGTTGTCTGGGCATTCGGCGGTAGAACAAGTTTTTTATCCAGGACTGAATTCTCATCCTCAGTATGATTTGGCGTGTAAACAGCAGTCTTCTGGTGGAGGGTTGGTGAGCTTTAGAGTAAAAGGGGGGCAAGCTGAGGCGTGGTCGGTGATTGATCAGACTCAGATGTTATCCATTACCGCGAACCTAGGCGATGTTAAAACCAGTATCACCCATCCAGCAACGACGACACACTGTCGTGTGGAGCCAGAGGATCGTTTGAAAGCAGGCGTTACGGATAATTTGGTTCGAGTATCGGTTGGATTAGAGGCCATTGAAGATATTAAAACCGATTTGGCCAGAGGTTTAGGTCGGTTGTCTTAGTTTCTAGGAAGGGGAAGTTCGGTCTCTTCTTTTTGACGGTAGATGACGCAAACTTTTCCAACGGATTGGACAAGTAAGGCACCAGTTTGGTCGATAATGCGTTGTACGATCTCTTGACGCTCATCTCGGTCGCCGAATGCAATTTTTATTTTAAGAATTTCATGGTGCTCTAATGTGGTTTCTAACTCTTCCATTAGGCTTTCGGTGATTCCGTTAGATCCGATCATGATCATTGGATTTAAGCCGTGAGCAATGCCACGAAGGTATTTTTTTTGATTATTTGAAAGTTTTTCAGGTTGGCTCATTGAATATTCCAGTCAGCGTTATTATTTAAAGTAGTTCGAACCCTTTTTTATAAAAAGGCCTCAATTCATATATTGTAGTAGAAAATTTATTATGGCGCGAAGTAAATCGAGTGATGTGTGGTTAAAAGAGCATTTTAATGACCCTTATGTCCAAAAAGCACGGCAGGAGGGCTGGCGTTCTCGTGCTGTGTATAAATTACAAGAGATTGATGATAAAGATGGTTTGTTTAAACCGGGCATGTGTGTAGTTGATTTAGGAGCGGCTCCTGGAGGCTGGTCTCAGTGGACAACTCATAAGGTGGGGGCAAAAGGAGAGGTTTTTGCCTTAGATATTTTGCCTGTAGAGCCATTTGCGGGCGTTACCTTTATACAGGGTGACTTTAGAGAGGATGATGTTTATAACACGTTGCTTGCTTCGCTCGATGGGCGTGATGTCGATGTGGTAATTTCCGATATGGCACCCAATATGAGTGGAAATAAAGGAGTGGATATTCCTCGTGCAATGTATTTAGTTGAGTTGTGTGTTGATTTGGCCGACCAAGTATTAAAGAAAAACGGAGACCTGTTAATGAAGGTTTTTCAAGGCGAAGGGTACGATCAGCTTCTAGCCACATTGAAATCAAAATATAAAAAAGTAATTACCAGAAAACCAGATGCCTCACGATCGAGAAGTAAAGAGATATATTTATTGGCTCGGGGTAAAAAATAGGTGATGTTTTTGATATATCCAAATGCAGTTTGGGTATAAAATTTCGGCATAAGATATTTTTATGAAGAATTGTGTTAAAGTAATCGGCTTGTAATTTTAGGTTAAACGAATGGTTAAGGGTAACCAATGAATAATGATATGTTAAAAAATATGTTGATTTGGGCAGTTGCGGCGATGGTGTTGATGTCGGTGTTTAATCATTTTAGTGGACAAGGCAGTGCGGCATCAAGTCGTGTTGATTACTCCGACTTTATCGACCAAATACATCAAGGTCAAGTCAGTCAGGTGTCGATTGAAGGGCCTACCATTCGTGGCGTATATGTCGATGGTAGAGCCTTTACAACCTATAGTCCAGGTGATCCTGGTTTGATGGGAGACCTGCTGGACAATAAAGTAAAAGTAAGTGCTAAACCACCAGAGAAACAAGGTGTTTTAATGCAGATTTTTATCTCTTGGTTCCCTATGCTGTTATTAATCGGTGTTTGGATCTTCTTCATGAAGTCGATGGGTGGCGGTATGGGGGGTAAAGGTGGTCCCATGTCTTTTGGTAAAAGTAAAGCCAAAATGCTGAGTGAAGATCAGATTAAGATTACTTTGGATGATGTTGCCGGCGCGGATGAAGCAAAGCAGGAAGTGGGTGAAATTATAGATTTCTTAAAGGACCCTGGAAAGTACCAGAGCTTAGGAGGGCTGATTCCTCGCGGTGTTTTAATGGTGGGGCCTCCTGGAACAGGTAAGACGTTATTAGCAAAAGCAATCGCAGGAGAAGCGAAGGTTCCCTTCTTTACAATATCAGGATCTGATTTTGTTGAGATGTTTGTTGGGGTTGGTGCATCTCGTGTTCGAGATATGTTTGAACAAGCCAAAGCTCATGCGCCTTGTATCATTTTTATTGATGAGATTGATGCGGTCGGTCGTAGTCGTGGCTCTGGAATGGGCGGGGGAGGGAATGATGAGCGTGAGCAGACCTTGAACCAATTGTTGGTTGAAATGGATGGGTTTGAAGGCAATGAGGGGGTTATTGTTATTGCTGCAACAAACCGTGCAGATGTGTTGGATTCGGCGTTATTGCGTCCAGGTCGTTTTGATCGCCAAGTAACGGTTGGTTTGCCTGATATTAAAGGTCGTGAGCAAATTTTGAAAGTGCATATGCGTAAAGTACCTTTATCAGATGATGTTAAGCCGGCCTATATTGCTCGTGGAACGCCTGGCTTTTCGGGGGCAGATTTAGCTAACTTAGTCAATGAAGCGGCTCTGTTTGCTGCTCGAAACAGTGATAAGCTTGTGACTCAAAAGCATTTTGAACAAGCCAAAGATAAAATCTTGATGGGAGTCGAGCGTAAAAGCATGATTATGAATGATAAGGAACGTCGTATGACGGCTTATCATGAGGCAGGTCATGCGATTGTTGGGTACTTGGTACCAGAGCATGATCCCGTTTATAAAGTTAGTATTATGCCAAGAGGGCGTGCTTTAGGGGTGACGATGTATCTGCCTGAAGAGGACGTTTATAGCTATAGTAAGCAGAAGTTAGAGAGCCAGTTGTCTAGCTTATATGGCGGTCGAGTAGCAGAGGAGTTGATTTATGGCGCCGACTTGGTTACAACGGGTGCGAGTAACGATATTGAACGAGCAACGCATATTGCACGTAATATGGTGACTAAGTGGGGGTTGTCGGATACGCTTGGGCCTCTAATGTATGAAGATGAAGAAAATGCTGGCTTTATGGGACACTCTCGTAATGCCAATGTATCAGAAGAGGTGTCACGTTTAATTGATTCTGAAATGCGAAAGTTGATTGATCGCAACTATAAGCGTGCCGAAGATATTTTAAAAGAGCATGCGGATAAGTTAGAAATCATGACTGAGGCTTTAATGGAATTTGAAACCATTGATGCGGCGCAAATCAAAAATATTATGGAAGGATTGCCACCAGGGAAGCCAAAAGATTGGGAAGATTCTGATGATGAAAGTACTGATTCGGCGGCAGAAAAGCCAATGGACAAAGCATCTGAGGAGAAGAAAACCGAAGAGATTGTTTCAGATGATCTAAGCGGTGAAGGTGGTTCGGAACAGGGTGAGCCAAAATTGCACTAAAATTATATTTTTTATAGAGAGAAGCCCCGTTGATCCGGGGTTTTTTTTTGATTTAGGTTGGTGATGTTTAGTATTCAGTCGTTTATTGATGAAAAAATGCAACAACGGGAAGGCGCTCCTGTTGTGATGGGTATATTGAATGTGACGCCTGATTCTTTTTCAGATGGAGGGCGGTTTATCACCTCTTCGGCAATGGAATCTCAAGTGCTTGAAATGTTGGCAGCGGGCGCGGATGTGATTGATGTAGGAGGAGAGTCAACTCGACCGGGTGCTGAAAAAGTGGCTTTATCCGAAGAGTTGGAGCGTGTGATTCCTGTGATTGAATGGATTACCGCGCGTTTTGATACGGTGGTTTCTGTGGATACTTATAAAACAGAGGTCATGCAGGAAGCGGTAAGTCATGGTGCAAAGATCATTAATGATGTAAATGCATTACAGGCGAAAGGAGCCGTTTCGGTTGCGGTGGCTTCAGGGGTTTCGGTCTGTTTGATGCATAAGCAGGGGGCGTGTTTGACGATGCAAGAAGCGCCTTTCTATGATGATGTCGTGTCAGAAGTGATGGCATTTTTATTAGAGCGTGCTCGTTATTGTGAATCACAGGGTATGGCAGAGGACAGAATTATATTAGACCCAGGATTTGGGTTTGGTAAAACGTTGGCGCATAATAAGGTTTTATTTCAAAACTTGGATGTTCTTACGGCTTTGGATTACCCCGTGCTTGTTGGAGTTTCCAGAAAAAGAATGATTGCGGATCTCCTGAATGGTGTCCCTATCGATGAGCGTGTTAATGGCAGTGTGGCCGCTGCTGTGTTAGCGGCGTTGAAAGGCGCTAAGATGGTACGAGTTCATGATGTGAAAGAGACGGTGGACGCATTAAAGGTTACGATGCGTTTGATATAAACCCCCTAACCCACCTTTCTATCTGTGGATTAGGGAAGTTGAATAAGCAGGAATATTTAGGTAAAAAAACATGCAAAAAAAATATTTTGGAACCGATGGCATTCGTAACCGTGTTGGCAAAGGCATGATTAGCCCTGACCAAGTGTTAAAGCTAGGTTGGGCAACGGGTCGAATCATGAAGGAGCGTGGAGAATCAACTGTCATGATCGGTAAGGATACGCGTATTTCGGGGTATATGTTTGAGTCGGCATTAGAGTCGGGGTTTATCGCTGCCGGGATTGATGTTTTATTGTTAGGGCCTATGCCGACGCCTGCTGTGGCGTATTTAACCCAAACATTTCATGCGGATGCGGGAATTGTTATTAGTGCCTCTCACAACCCTCATTATGATAATGGAATCAAGTTTTTTTCAGCTAAAGGAAAAAAAATTACAGATGAGATCGAATTAGCCATTGAGGAAACGTTTGAGCAGCAACTTGAAATTGTTCCATCTGAACAGTTGGGTAAGGCGCGAAGAATTGATGATGCGCCAGGTCGTTATATCGAATTTTGTAAAAGTACCTATTCAGGACAAAAGAAACTGGATGGTTTAAAAATTGTATTGGATTGTGCAAATGGAGCGACCTATCATGTCGCTCCTTGTGTTTTTGAGGAGTTAGGGGCCGAGGTTGTTTTGATTGGTGTTAAGCCTGATGGCCTTAATATCAATCAAGCGTGCGGTGCAACTCACTTGGAGGCGCTTCAGCAAGCTGTATTGGATCATGATGCGGATTTAGGGGTTGCATTTGATGGCGATGGTGATCGGGTTATGATGGTGGATGAAGAGGGTAAGGTTTTAGATGGTGATGCCATTCTTTATATTTTAGCGACGGCTTCTGAACATGCCGTTTCAGCTGTCTCTGGCACGGTCATGAGTAACTTAGGACTGGAAAGTTCTTTAAGAAAGAGGGGGGTTGAGTTGCACCGAACGTCCGTTGGCGATCGCTATGTGATGGAGTGTCTACTTGAAAAGGGCTTGTGTTTTGGCGCGGAGCCGTCAGGTCACGTGTTGTGTCTTGATAAAATTACAACTGGGGATGGTATTGTTGCTGCGCTACAGGTTTTATCGATACTGGTTAATACGGGTCAAAGCCTGTCGGTATTAACTCAGTCATTAGAGATATATCCGCAAGTGTTAAAAAACATTCATGTTGAGAGCGCCGTTGGATTGCAAAGTAATATTTTGCTTCAAGAAAAAGTAATTTCTCTTGAAAAAATAATGGGAAATGATGGACGAATTTTGATTAGAGCCTCAGGAACAGAGCCTTTGATTCGAGTGATGGTTGAAGGGAAGAGTGCTGAGTTGGTTGAAAAAGTCGCTGTTGAGTTGGCTAATTTGGTTAAATCAGAATTTTCTTGAAATTTCAATGTTGTTTTTATCCTAATAAACCGCTAATATTGTGAAACTTTTGTGTCGGAGAATATTCAATGAGAAAACCATTTGTTGCAGGTAACTGGAAAATGCATGGTTCAAAAGCCTTTATTTTGAACTTGGTTACAGGGTTAAATTCTAAGGCGAGTGAGCTTCAGGGAGTTGATGTGGCTATTTGCCCGCCGTCACTTTATATCGACTTTACCAAGCGTAGTTTGTCGACTGAGGCGATTGCTATTGGCGCTCAAAACATGGCCGAAGAACCTCATCAAGGTGCTTTTACAGGAGAGGGTTCTGCCTCAATGTTAAAAGACCTGGGTTGTCGTTATGTGATTTTAGGTCATTCTGAACGTCGTGCTATTTACGGTGAGACGAATGCAGAGGTCGCGAATAAGGTTCAGGTTGCTTTGGCGGCAGGAATTACGCCAATATTATGCGTGGGAGAGACGCTTGAGCAAAGAGAGTCTGGCGTAATGGAGTCGGTTATTTCTGAACAGCTTGATGCGGTTTTGGATGTAGTGGGTATCGCAGCCTTTAAAGACGTTGTGATTGCTTATGAGCCTGTTTGGGCTATTGGTACGGGGGTTACTGCTTCTCCACAGCAAGCGCAGGATGTGCATGCGTTTATTCGGTCTAAATTAGCAAGTTTGGATGCTGGCGTAGCAGAAAATATCATTATTCAGTATGGCGGCAGTGTTAAACCGGGTAATGCAAAAGAATTATTTGGGCAACCCGATATTGATGGGGGTCTGATTGGTGGTGCATCACTTGATGCAGATGACTTTATCGCAATTTGTAAGGCGGCGGAAATTTAATGTTTGAAATTATTTTAACAGTGCATATTATTATTGCATTTTTATTGATTACCTTGGTGTTGTTGCAACATGGTAAAGGGGCGGATGCGGGTGCAAACTTTGGCGGAGGCGGATCCTCTCAGTCGGTATTTGGTAGTGGCGGGACGGCTACGTTTTTATCGAGAGTAACGGCTGTTGTGGCAACCCTGTTCTTTGTGACCAGTTTGACACTGGCTTATCTTGCCAGTCAGCAAGCAAAGGGCTATCAGAGTGTGGCAAAAGAAGCGGTTGAAAGTAATGTGATTGAAAACCCTGATATACCAGTTGTTCCAAATAACTAACTGTTTTTTTTAAGAGGTTCCTGCTTAGTAAGAATCTCTAAGTTTATTATGCCGATGTGGTGAAATTGGTAGACACGCTACCTTGAGGGGGTAGTGGCGCAAGCTGTGCCGGTTCGACTCCGGCCATCGGCACCATATTCAATGCGGTTGCATTGTAGTAATGCAACCGTTTATTTAATGCTAGACGAGGTCAACACCCATGCTAGAAAATTATCTTCCAGTCCTAGTCTTTATTGTGCTAGGTGCTCTTTTTGGTGTCGGTCCAATTTTAATTGGATATTTAATGGGGCCGCAAAAGCCTA
>JAKITH010000144.1 GCA_021648185.1 Thiomicrorhabdus sp.
AAAGGCGGTTCTACAATTCGTGCTTTAACCGAAGAGACGGGTTGCGTGATTGAAGTGGATGATGAAGGGAATGTAAAAATTTCTTCATCCGATAAAGAAGCTTCCGCTATGGCGCTGGCACGTATTAATGAAATTACGGCAGAACCTGAAATTGGTAAAACGTACGACGCGGTTGTTAAAAAGATTGTCGATTTTGGTGCATTTGTCGCTTACATGCCAGGCAAAGAAGGCTTGGTTCATGTTTCTCAAATTGCACAAGAGCGCGTTGAAAACGTATCGGACTACTTAAAAGAAGGCCAGGAAATTCGCGTGAAATTGACCGAAGTGGATAAGCAAGGTCGCGTTAAATTATCGATTAAAGCGGTTGAAGAGTAATTTTTTAACCTTATAAATTGATTGAGAAAATGAAAGGCCATTCAGTGAATGGCCTTTTTTTATAGAATTTACGATCAGATAATGATAAATTTGGAATAAAAAAATATGTCAAAAATACATCCTGCATTTGAATACATTGGGCAACAAACCATTGACTCACTTAATTTAACGGTTGAGCATTATCAGCATAAGCTAACGGGTGCTACGCACTATCATTTGGCGGCAGATGATCCGCAAAATGTATTTTTAGTGGCGTTAAGAACGGTACCAATGGATTCAACGGGTGTAGCGCATATTTTGGAACATACGACTCTGTGTGGCAGCAAAAAATACCCAGTACGTGACCCATTTTTTATGATGATTCGTCGTTCATTAAACACCTTTATGAATGCCTTTACGTCCAGTGACTGGACGGCGTATCCCTTTGCAACCGAAAATAAAAAAGATTTTCAAAATCTATTGCAAGTCTATATGGACGCGGTATTTTTTCCAAATTTAGATGTATTGGATTTTGCGCAAGAAGGGCACCGTTTTGAGTTTGAAGAGATGACCAATTCAGAATCGCCTTTAACCTATAAAGGCGTGGTATTTAATGAAATGAAAGGGGCGATGAGTTCGCCTATTTCTACGTTGTGGCAAACGTTTTCATCTGAACTGTATCCAACCAATACTTACCATTACAACAGTGGTGGGGAGCCAGAAGACATTCCAAACCTGACCCATCAACAATTGGTGGATTTTCACCAAAACCATTATCACCCGTCTAATGCCGTGTTTATGACTTACGGTGATATTTCGGCGTTTGATCATCAATCGAATTTTGAAGAATTGGCACTGGCACAGTTTCAAAATACCGTGCCCCAAGTGCATGTGGGACTAGAGCAACGGTTTACGGAGCCTAAAGCCGTTAATCACTCTTATGCGCTCGATGAAGAGAATATAGAGGCCAAAACACACATTGTATTGGGTTGGTTATTAGGTGAAAATAAAGACCCAATTGAAGTCTTAAAAGGACACCTATTATCAGCTGTGCTGCTAGACAACAGCGCCTCTCCTTTGCGTATGGCGTTGGAAGATACTCCGTTAGCCACCGCTCCATCGCCTCTGTGTGGTTTGGAAGAGTCCAATAAAGAGATGGTCTTTGTGGTGGGCGTGCAAGGTTCAGAACCTGAACATGCCGAAGCGATTGAAGCCTTAGTGTTAACCGAGTTACAGCGTATTGTAAAAGAGGGCGTTGATCCCTCTCAAGTGGAAGCGATGTTGCACCAATTGGAGCTGTCTCAGCGTGAAGTGGGTGGAGATGGTTACCCTTACGGATTGCAATTAATCTTACATGCATTGCCAGGTGCGTTGCATGAGGGGGATCCCATTGCGTTACTGGACAGTGACCAAGCGCTTAAAGTATTGGAAAATGAGGTCAAAGACCCGCAGTTTATTCCAAATTTAGTTCAAACGTTGCTATTAGATAATCCCCATCGTATTCGCTTAACCATGGCGCCCGATACCGAGTTGTCCGCTAAAAAAGAGCAAGCAGAAAAAGACAAATTGGCAGCGATTCAAGCCAAGTTAACGGACACTGAGAAACAGGCGATTATTGACCAAGCCGTGGCCTTAGAAGAACGTCAGTCACAGATTGATGATCCTAGTATTTTGCCTGAAGTCACCAAAAAAGACATTCCCGAAACGATTAAAACCTATACTGCACAGCATACAAAAGTGGGCAATGTGCCTGTTACCTCTTATCAATGTGGCAGTAACGGCTTAACTTATGAACAGCTCATCATTGATTTACCTGAACTTACGGATGCTGAAAAAGCACTCATGCCACTGTTTAATAGTTGTGTCACCGAAGTGGGCAGTGCAGGGCGTGATTATTTAGAAACACAATCCTATCATGCCAAAATCTCTGGTGGCATCTCGGCGCGTTCGATGGTGCACTCTAAATTGCAAGCACCTCAAGACAATCACGCACACTTTTTGTTCTCATCAAGAGGATTAAATCGTCATCAAAATAAAGTCGCTGGCTTAATTGAAGATACGCTTTATACCGCACGATTTGATGAGTTGGCACGGTTAAAAGATTTAGTCGGTCAAATTCGTGCTTCGGTTGATCATGGCATCACGGGCAATGGACACGGACTGGCGATGATGGCGGCCGTACAAAATTTTACCCCCGCTGCACAGTGGAATTTTCAACGATCAGGCTTTGCAGGCATTCAATACATTAAAGCTTTAAACGACGACTTACAAGCATCAGAGCAAGCGGTTGAAGCCTTTGCGGAAGGGTTGTCAGGCATTCAGAAAAAAATGTGTCAAGCGCCCAAACAAGCCTTAATCATTAGTGATGAAACGGGGTTGTCTTCCGCATTAAGTGGGTTGAATACCGCTTGGAGCCGATTGCCCGATGCGCAAGTTCAGCCAAGTAAATTCTCAGTGAATGCCACTCAAAAAAGCATCAAGCAAGCGTGGGTCACCAGCACACAAGTAAATTTTTGTGCCCTAGCGTATCCAACCGTAATGCCGGACCATGAAGATGCGCCAAAACTTTCGGTGCTAGGCGCGTGTTTACGTAATGGTTTTTTACACTCCATTATTCGTGAAAAAGGCGGAGCCTATGGCGGTGGCGCAAACTACAACGGCGAAGCCAGTGCGT
>JAKITH010000145.1 GCA_021648185.1 Thiomicrorhabdus sp.
ACGCAAAGAACAAGAGGGACTTCAGACCGTTAAACTGGAAATGAGCTTAGGGCAAGGCGTTAAAGAGATTCGTAATCAGGCAGAGCAAAAATTGATTAAACAAGTTTTGGCAGACACCGAGTTTAATGTGCATGAAACCGCCAGACGATTAGGGTTAAAAAGAGAAAATGTATATTATCTAATTAAAAAATATGGCATTCAGCGAAAAAAACCGTCCAGTCAGGAAAAAGGCTAAACGGTGTCCTCTTTAGAAGCCCCACTCATCCATTGGTTATGGTTGGTATTCGTTTTTATTGGTCTAACGCTTTTTATCACCGCCGCGTATTTTAGACGAGAGTCAAAGCGATTGAGTAAAGCACTTTCAGACCTGTATGCTCTTAATCAATCGGTCAATCAAGATGCGTTAGATTTTTTTGACCAGTCATGGCCTATTTTATCTTCACTAGGGTGCTTAAAGGTTGAGGCCAATATAGAGTGGTTTGGAGAAAAAAAACACATTGTTTTTGGAGACATGACCTCTTTGCATGGAAAGAGCCAAGTGTTTTATGTTTCACGAGATGAGATGGCGTTTAAATTAAAGATCATGTTAAACCGAAAAGCTTCTGAATCAGGAAGCTTGTCTTTTTTAGTGATTAAAACATTCATCAACATGTTAGAACAAAATTTAGTCCTCAAACAAGCAGAAATTTTAACCTCACAAAAAAGGTTAGAGCGCTATCAGCTTTTTATTCAGCATGAAATTAAAAATATTGCCCAGTTTATTCAGCTACTCTCAGAGCAGGTAGTAAGGGTAGAGGCAGAACAAGATAAAATACGCTTGATTGAACGGTTGCAAAAAACACTGCCAACAATGGCTGAAAGAGCCAAAAAAACCGTTTTGCATATGAGTCGTTCGAGTATTAAGGGGCATGAATGTAACGAGTTACAAGTGCATTTAGTGTTGCAAGAGGTCGTCTCAATGTATCACTTACAAGCGAATATTATAGGTGAAGCAACCATTTGTTTACCAAGCGCGTTATTAATAGAGGCGTTTAAAAACATATTAGGCAACTTTAGAGACCATGAGTTAACCCAAAAAGAGATTCGCATTGTGATCGAGGCGAAAGCGTCACATGCACGGGTTCGAATTTTCTGTCAACGGGATAAAATTACCAGTGAAATACGACCAGAACGTTTATTTGAACCGTTTTGGACAACGAGTGAGAGCGGCATGGGGCTTGGATTGTTTTTAGCCAGAGAGCTCTTAAAGCAAATGAATGGCACGGTACAATTTGAGCAAGGTGCCGAGTCGTTTGGTTTTTTAATTAAACTACCATTCAATAGATAAAAAGGGCGCACGATGCAGGTCAATCAAATAAATAGAGAGCAACGCGTATTACAGCAAGGCTATACGCTGGTTGAGATGGCGGTGGTGTTAGTGATTGTGGCGATTTTAATTGGGGGGCTCTTCAAAGGCAAAGAGTTCATTGAAAATGCCAAATTAAAAACGGTGATTAACGACTTTGAGCAAATGACACAAGCGTACTATACCTACATTCAAAGAACAGGGCATGCCCCAGGCTTAGTACGCGGTACCGATGGGCACATTATCAGCGATACGATTGTTTCAACCTCTTTTTTTCAAGATTTAATTGCAGAAGGGCTTGTGATTGGAAAACAGGGTAGCGCAACCATTACCAATTCATATGGTGGAAGTTGGGGTGTAAATACGAGCACGGCGGGTTCGTTAGAGCTTTGTTCAGACAACCTTCCTGGGTTTGTTGTGCGAGGAGTGGACGCCAAATTAGATGACGGAGTCCCCAATATAGGGCGAGTAGTGTCTCGTGACAGCAGTAACCTTAGTTTTGTGAGTGATTATGCCGCGGCGGTGGCAAGCGATGGTGTCTTTACTGTGTGTAAGTTATTATGAACCATCTGAGCCGTTACTTATCTCAAAGATAAAGATTGAAAAATAGGGGGGGTAAAAATTTTTTACTCTTTTTATTCTTTTTTTACTTGGTTAAGATAGAACCAAGTTTAAAGCATTTTTTAAATTACATTAAATCAAGAGGACGTTATTATGAATACCGTAACAACACAAAATCAAAAGGGTTTTACACTGGTTGAAATCGCCATTGTATTGGTTATTATTGGACTGCTCCTAGGTGGGGTATTAAAAGGGCAAGAGTTGATTACGAATGCTAAGATTAAAGCGGTAAGCTCTGATTTCGATAATATCAGTGCAGCATACTATGCTTACCAAGATCGAACTGGCACTATTCCTGGAGACTCTGCCACAACTGATGGTGTGATTGATACAGATGATGCATTTTGGTTTGATCTAAAAACAGAAGGATTTATTAGTGGGTTAGCAGGTACTCTTGCTGACTCCGATGGGCCGGCACATGATTTATCTGGTGTGTGGACAGCTGTTTCAGGTACTGGTACTGGTAAATTGTTTACGACTAACTATATTTGTGCTTCAAACATACCTGATAATTATGCTTCAGGGATCGATAAAAAATTGGATGATGGTGTGCCTAACACGGGTAGTATACGTTCAGCCACTGTGGCTGCACCAACAACGGTTTTAACCGCTTATGCAGGGGATGAAACTTTGAATATCTTATGCAAAAGCTTATAATAGTTAACAACTATTTAAACTGTATTTAGTTACAAAAAACCTGCCTAGTGTGGGTTTTTTGTTTTTACGGGTAGCTTTTATGAATGAATTGTAAGCGTTTGGTAAACACCGATCCTGTCGGTTTTCGTAAAATCATTAATGGCTTACACTGATTATAGAACAAGACATGCTGCTCAACAGGAAGGTTTAACCTTGAAGTGCATAACCCCTTAAGCCGCTATTGCGGTCATATGTTCCTGCATTAAATAGGCAGGTGTTTTGTATTTTAGTTTTTTTCTTGGTCGGTCGTTGAGCTTCATAATAACGCCCGTGACTTCATTTTTCGAGATCTTTTTAAAGTCAGTACTTTTTGGCCAATATTGGCGTAAGAGACCATTGGTATTCTCA
>JAKITH010000146.1 GCA_021648185.1 Thiomicrorhabdus sp.
GAGTTCAGAACAAACCGAAGAGCTGGTGACCAAACTGACCCAACTGATTCAAAACTTTCTAAATCCATAATTTTTCTCCCCCCCCCTCTTTTTATAAGAAAAACAGCGTTAAAAAGGGGGAAAGCGACACCAGAGAAAATGAAAAATAGAAGACAATACTATGACTGTTAGACACTTTTTAACCCTACAAGACCTCACGCCAGCAGAATTAAAACAAATTATGCACCGTGGTATTGAGCTCAAAGCCATGCAAAAAGCAGGCGAGATTTTTGAGCCACTTAAAAATCAAACGCTTGCGATGATTTTTGAAAAGTCCTCAACCCGTACTCGCATCTCATTTGAGACAGGCATGACACAATTAGGCGGTCACGCCCTGTTTCTCTCCTCACGAGACACCCAACTTGGGCGTGGCGAACCTATTGAAGACAGTGCCAGAGTCATTTCCAGCATGGTCGATGGTATTATGATTCGCACCTTTGGACACGATATTGTCAGCACCTTTGCACAGTATTCATCGGTTCCCATTATTAACGCCCTAACCGATGACTTTCACCCCTGCCAACTGCTGGCCGACATGCAAACCTATCAAGAACACCGTGGCAGCATTCAAGGCAAAACCGTTACATGGGTCGGCGATGGCAACAACATGTGCCACTCCTACATCAATGCCGCGGTACAATACGACTTTAACTTACGTATCGCCTGCCCAGAAGGCTATGACCCCAATATGGAGTTAGTCAATGCACATAAAGATCGTGTTGAAATTGTACGCAATACACTGGATGCGGCCGAAAACTCTGATTTAATCGTCACCGATGTATGGGCCAGCATGGGGCAAGAGGAAGAGCAAAAATTGCGTGAAAAAGCCTTTGCCAACTATCAAGTGAATCAACAAGTGATGCAACAAGCCAATTCCGATGCGCTCTTTATGCACTGCCTGCCCGCACACCGTGGCGAAGAGGTCACCGCAGAGGTGATTGATGCCAAAGACAGCGTAGTATGGGATGAAGCCGAAAACCGACTGCACGCTCAAAAAGCACTGCTTGAATTTTTAATGGAAAAACGAGACCTTTGCACGAAAGAATGCACGGATAAAAAAGGCTAAAATACGTCTGATTTTCGTTGGAAACCTTGTGAATAGCTGGCTATTCCCTGCATTTTCCGCCTCAATCAGCCAAATTTTATCACTTTTTTCTCTCGCGCCCCTCTCGTGCAAAGGTCTCAAAAAGATAAATCTTAAGAATTTTTCTCCCCCCCTATCAAGCGGGCTTATAAAGGTAACCCGCTTCGATCAACAGTTGATTTAACTCATACAGTGGCAATCCCATCACCCCTGAATAACTGCCTTCAATATGCTCGATAAACTTAGCCCCTTCTCCCTGAATGGCATACGAACCCGCCTTTCCAAACGGCTCCTCCGTAGCAATGTACGCCTGAATGTCTTCTTCGGTTAAAACGCCAAATTGCACACGAGTTTTACTCATCGCCGAAAATACTTCATCGTCATACACCACCGCCACCGCACTCAATACCTCATGCGCTCTGCCCGACAGTTTTGATAACATCAAAAATGCATCCGCAGCATTTCTAGGTTTGCCAAACACTTTACCATTCAACACCACTGCCGTGTCACTGCCCACCACCCAAATAGCTTTGCCCGCCACTTTATTAAACCCCGAAAGCGCCTTTTCAATCGCCATGCGTAACACATAAGAATTGGGCGATTCATTCGGCAATGCCACCTCCTCTATTGGTGCATTTACCACCTCAAACGTACAGCCTAACTGCTGTAATAACTCTTTTCTTCTCGGTGAAGAGGACGCTAAAAACAGTTTTGGTAACGTGGATAAAGGTTGATTCCTATCGGACATAAAAAGCCTCTAGAGACCTTTGCACGAAAGGATGCACGGATAAAAAAGGCTAAAATATGCCTGATTTTCGTTGAAAACCTTGCGAATACCCCAGGGCACTCTCTCTGGAGCAAGCTCCATTCACCTTGTAGCTGGCTATTCCCTGCGGTTTCCGCCTCAATCAGTCAAATTTTATCTCTTTTTTCTCTCGTGCCCCTTACGTGCAAAGGTCTCTGATATAATTTACATAATTGAGAAAAGGAGAAAAAATGGATATTATTTTACCAGAGCACACGCCAGAATTACTCGAACAAACTTTTGGTGCGGCCTATCTTTACGATCACCCACTCTACTCATTAATGGTGGAGCCAACCGAAATTCCGTGGTTATTGGTGATCCCCAAGCAGCCCTTGCAAGAATCGAGCTATATTGAAAAACTGTATTCCAATATCTATCAACTGATTCACACGCTACAACAAGCAGGGTTTGGCCCTCACTACAACCTTGCCAAACTCGGCAACCAAAACCCACACTTACATATTCACATTATTTTTAGATCCGAAGAAGACAGCGCCTGGCCTAGCCCTGTTTGGTGTCAAGAGCCGTTTAAACAGTCAGATAAAATTCCTGCGCAACTCAAAACGGTATTGGCGGTTTTTTTAAAAAAAGCTTATTGATTATTTTGTAATTACTTTTTAGGACTTTTATTCCACGATATATCAACCTTACGATGCTGAGAAATACAGTCACGTAGATATAAATTAATTAAACTTTGATAGGGTATGCCCGAGTCTTCGGCCATACTTTTAAAATAATTTATGACATCCTCTCCAAGCCTCATTGTGACAGGCTTTTTAAGCTTTGATGCATAAGGATTTTTTCGAGATTTCATTTGAGATAAATCATACTCTGCTTCCATTATGGCTCACCTTTATAGAGCTTACGCTCTTTTGCTGTTGCTTTACGTGCCGAAATAATTCGAACAATGCTTTCAGACGCTCGTTCACAATGACAAATTAATAGCACTCTTGAGGCTCTTCTCCGACCTTGTGAGTGAAAAAAGATGCCAATTTTCATGTAATCTGTTGATATATAAAGTCTCTCACCACTTTATATAGGACAGCATATGAGTATCGACATCTCGAAGAATATTTTGGG
>JAKITH010000147.1 GCA_021648185.1 Thiomicrorhabdus sp.
GGGATGACGGACTGGACTCAAATTAATGAGTATCAAGATGACTTTAAGGTTCTTAAAGAGTGGCGTACCGCTAAGTTTGCTGATAAAGAAGAGAAGCTTGCGGCACTGTCTGTTTCTGATATTTTGAAGGATGAAGACCTAACCTCTTATGCGATTGCAACGTCAAAAGCGTTATACGGAGATTACTGTGCGGCGTGTCATGCGGCAGGTGGTGCGGGAAATACAGGTTTTCCTGTGCTAGCGGATGACGACTGGCTATGGGGTGGCAGTATCGCTCAAATAGAAGCTTCAATCGAGAACGGTCGTGTTGGTAATATGCCAGCAAAAGGTATGATGGGTACTTTAACGGATCAAGAGGTCAGTGATGTTACGGACTATGTGATTGCTCTTGCTGAGGGCAAGGGTGATGATGTAACTTATGCTTCTGGTAAGGCTGTTTACACTAAAGGTATGTGTATGGCTTGTCATGGCTCCGCAGGAGTTCCTATGGCTCCAACAGGTGCTGCAAACTTGGCGGATGGTATTTGGCGTTTTGGTTCTGATCGTGATGTTGTGCTTTCAGTTATTGCAAACGGTGTAAATGTGAAGAAAAGTGGTGTTCACATCGAAGGAACGCGTCAAGCGGTAATGCCTTCATTTAAAGAACGTTTACCTAATGCGGATGTAAATGTTAAGCGCTTAGCTGTTTATGTACATTCGTTGGGTGGAGGTCAATAATTAAGTGATTTGCAAGAAAAGAGGGTTTCTTTTCTTGCAAGCTTAGTTTTATACCTTGGTATTAAATAATAAGGAGTTTGTAATGAACGAATTAAATAATGATTGGGTTTTATGGATGTCTATTGGCACGATTGTCTTAACGACAATTGTTGTTGTCGCCTCTGTAAGAAAAATTTTCCGTGCAATGGATGGGTTAGAGGAAGATAAATAAGCTATTTTATTTGTTCCCTGTCTATAAACAAAAATAGGTCTAACATTAAGTGTTAGGCCTATTTTTGTTTGTGGATATTAAAAATAGTTTTTTTATGGATGCCCTAGTAATATTAGAGCATACTAATGCTTTTTTTTTTTGCTTTACTAAGAGTAAGTTTCTGTTATGTCGAATACAAAAGATAATTCTTTACATGATTTTGATCCTACTGGCTCTGTTTTAGAGCAGATGGATACACATAATAAAAATTTGGAAAATATTGGCGTTGAAATTCTTCCGATCCATACGGGTGGCACGGTTCACGCTAAACGTATTTCAGGTTTTTTTCGTTCGCTTAAATGGGCTTTGGCTTCTGTTTGGTTGATTTTCTTTATTGGTCCTTACTTACGCTGGGATGGCCGTCAGTCTATCCTGTTTGACTTAGAAAATCGTCAGTTTCATATTTTTAATTTAACGATTTTGCCCCAAGATATTTGGATGTTGACCTTGGTGTTATTGTTTTGTTCGATGTTATTAGCCGCATCGACAACCGTTGGCGGGCGTTTATGGTGTGGTTATGCTTGTTTTCAAACGGTTTGGACAGATGTTTTTACGTGGGTAGAAGAAAAAATTGAGGGTCAGCCAAATAAACGCATTAAATTAGAAAAAGTACCGATGAATGTTAGTAAATTTGTACTTAAGCTAAAAAAACATTCGGTTTGGTTACTACTGGGCTTTTTAACTGGGTTTACATTTGTTGCGTATTTTGTGGATGTGATTGATCTTTGGGCGCGGTTATTTCTGTTTGAATGGAGCTTAATGGAGGTGGGCATTATTCTTGGCCTTGGTTTTGCCACTTATTTTTTTGCAGGAATTTTAAGGGAGCAAACGTGTATTGGGTTTTGCCCTTATTCGCGTATTCAAGGCACGATGATTGATACACAAACCGAACTTCCGACTTACGATGTTGAACGAGGTGAGCCACGTGGGCGACTGAAAAGAGTTAAAGAAGGAGAGGAGGCACTAAAATTAGGCGATTGTATCGATTGTAATTTATGTGTTGTTGTATGCCCAACGGGCGTGGATATTCGTTATGGACAGCAGTTTGGTTGTATTACTTGTGGTCTTTGTATTGATGCATGTGATTCGGTTATGGAAAAGCTTAAAAAGCCTAAGGGTTTAATTCGCTATGCGTCGTTAGCTGAGTTTGGTGGTGAAAAGCTACCTGTTTTATGGAAGCGTCCACGTGTTATCGTTTATGCTGCTATTATGTTTGCAGCCTTGGGGGCTTTATTTTGGGGTGCATTAAATATGGCAGCCATTGATGTTAAAGCGCTGCATGAACGATCGCCGCTGTATGTTCAAATGAGTGATGGGACAATACAAAACAAATGGACGGTTAAGGTGGTTAACAAAGGCAATGATCCAATGAAGGCTGAGATTACTGCTACAGGCCCTTCTGGTTTAACCTTTAAAGTAAATGGTGCTTTAAAAATACAGCCTGGAAATGTGGGATCAAGCACTCTGTATGTTAAAATTCCTAAGAAAAATTTAACGCATGCCCATACGCCAATTGTGATTAAGGTCACCGATCTAAATAATCCCGTTGTATTTGAAGAGTATAAAAGTAATTTTATAGGGCCTAAAGTACGTTAATGTATACCCTAATCCCCTGATAGAAATGCGAATTAGAGTGCACTAAGGGTTTCGCTATAAACGTATTTTCTATCTGTATGATAACTTTGTATAGAAAGTGAACCTACTACACTATAATAGTGGCTCATTTACTAGAGCCTGTAATTAGGCCTTTTTTATTAGGAGACCTTTGCACGAGAGGGACGCAAGAGGAGAAAGCGATAAAATTTGACTGATTGAAGCGGAGACCGCAGGGTTTTCAACGAAAATTAGGTATATTTTAGCCTTTTTTATCCGAGCATCTTTTCGTGCAAAGGTCTCATTAGGAGATTTAAGTGTCAAAAACAACCGATAAGCGTGACTGGAGTGTCCCTTGGAAAAACCCTATTGTTATTATTTGGTTTACGATACTAATCGTTGTTTTGACTGTAAACTTTTTTATGGTGAGC
>JAKITH010000009.1 GCA_021648185.1 Thiomicrorhabdus sp.
CTTATTGATAAAGATGAAGAGATTGAAGTGCCAAGTGTGGGAGACCGTCCCGCTCGTTGTTTATCAAGACGTACCTTGGTTGAAGTGGTTGAGCCACGGTATGAAGAACTGTTTCAGCTGATTCAGGCCGAGTTACGCAGTGCAGGGTTTGAAGATATGTTGGCCGCAGGTGTGGTCTTAACGGGTGGAAGTTCTTTGGTGGATGGTGCGGTTGAGCTGGCTGAAGAGGTGTTTCATATGCCAGTACGCTTGGGGTATCCTCAGGGAGTGGTAGGGCTGACTGAAGAAGTGAATAGCCCCTCTTTTGCCACAACAGTGGGCTTGTTAATGTACGCTAAAGAGCATTTTAGTGGCGTTGTACATGAAGCCCCAAAAAAAACCAGTTCGCTGGATGTGATTACTATTTTCGATCGAATGCGAAATTGGTTTAAATCGAGCTTCTAGTTCTAGTTTTATAGCCACTTACTTTGTTGTAACTCTTATTTTATTGGTAGGTAGTGCACCGTAAAGCTCTGTTATTTCCCGTTTTTTATAGCATCATTTTCTCTTATTATGATCAGTTATTTACGCTTCCTTAAAAGTACGATAAAAGGTTGTGCTAGAATATCTTTTTGAGCTGACTTAGTTAGAGAACTTTTGTGCAAAAGTCTCTATTAACATTAGATGGATTTCCCTTGAATCAAAGAACCGTTGCAAATCAAATTAAAGCCAAAGGCATTGGGCTACACACTGGGCATGAGTCGGTCATGACGTTAAGACCGGCGCCTATTAATACTGGCGTGGTATTTCGTCGTATCGATTGTGACCCCGTTGTGGAGTTTAAAGTCTCTCCAGATATTGTCGGTGAGACCATGCTGTGCACCACTATTGTGCAAATATCGCAAAATCAGAAGGTTAAAATTGCGACCATTGAGCATTTGATGTCTGCGATTGCGGGGATAGGGATTGATAATCTTTATATTGATATTACCTCGGATGAAGTGCCTATTATGGATGGCAGTGCATCCCACTTTATTTTTTTATTACAGTCGGCGGGGATTAAAATTCAGGATGCGCCCAAAACCTTTGTAAAAATATTGCAATCGATTCGGGTTGAAAATGACAAAGGCGGCTTTGCGGAGTTTAAACCTTTTGAAGGGTTTCGCTTAAATTTTTCAATTGATTTTGAACATCCCGCGTTTCAGGCTACGGCTGAAAAAATGACCTTAAATTTTTCATCCACATCCTATTTTAAAGAAGTAAGTCGAGCGCGTACCTTTGGTTTTATGAAAGACATGGAGATGCTTCGTGCCAAAAACTTAGGATTGGGGGCGAGTTTAAAAAATGCCATTGGTTTAGATGATGAAGGGGTGATGAATGCCGAAGGCTTGCGCAATAAAGATGAGTTTGTGCGCCACAAAATTTTAGATGCGGTGGGTGATTTGTATATGTTGGGTCATCCAATCGTGGGGGAGTTTACCGCACATAAATCAGGTCACGCTTTAAATAACCAGTTGTTACGAGCCTTGAAAGCGCAGCCAGATGCCTTTGAATTGGTGACTTATGAAAATGATGGCAAGCAACCCATTCGTTATGGCAGCAGTAAGGTTTTATTGTAGAAAGCCTATCTGAATCGTGATAGAGTTATTAAATGAGACCTTTGCACGAAAGGATGCACGGATAAAAAAGGCTGAAATACGCCTGATTTTCGTTGAAAATCTTGCGAATAGCTCGCTATTCCCTACAATTTCCGCCTCAATCAGTCACATTTCATCACTTTTTTCTCTCGCGCCCCTCTCGTGCAAAGGTCTCTAAATGTTAAAGCCCCTTTTATTAGGGGCTTTTTTTTGCCCGAAGACTGAGTTTATTGAGTGCATTTTTGAGTCCCTCAGACTGAGTGTGTTCACTGATTTGTTGCATCTCAATGGCATCTTGATCGCTGGGGTAGCTGGTAACATGCCACTTTTTTTGAATGACTTTGGGTTGAGGTAATATTTTTACTTTTACTTTATTAAGCTCTAAGTGAGGAAAGTGTTCTTGAAAAATCCCAAGTAATGTGGGCTCATAAAAGCGTAATTGAGTCGCCCAAATGGCCTCATCAAGTTGTAGAATAAGAGTGTTTTTCTCAAAGCTAACGCCGATAAGATGCGGCTTTAGTGCGTTGGGCAAGGTATCTTGGCCAACGTCCAGCAAGGCTTGGTACAGTTGTGCATTTTCTAATAAATGATTAAGTGCGCCACTGGCTTGATTTAGTAAAGGTTTCATTCAGAACTTATTGGTAGATGTGGTAGAATATTTGGTCATTTTACCGCACTATTGCTAATTATAATAAAAACGTTAATAAAATTTTTCAACTTGTTTAAATCGGAATATACCTTTAATGGCCTTTAAAATCTTTCAAAAAATCTTTGGTAGTCGTAATGAGCGTATGCTTAAAGAGTACCGCAAGAAAGTACAAAAAATCAATGATCTCGAAACGTCTATTGCTGAATTGACCGATGAGCAGTTACAGCAAAAAACGCCTGAATTTAAAGCGGCGTTGGAAGCGGGTAAAAGTTTAGACGAATTGCTTCCAGAGGCGTTTGCAGTAGTGCGAGAAGCGGGTAAACGAGTCTTTGGAATGCGTCATTATGATGTGCAAATGATTGGTGGCATGGCGTTACACGAAGGTCGAATTGCAGAGATGCGCACAGGAGAAGGAAAAACCCTCGTTGCAACGTTACCCGTTTATTTAAATGCCTTAGAAGGTGAAGGTGTTCATGTTATTACCGTTAATGACTATCTTGCGAAGCGTGATTCCGAGTGGATGGGAAAACTGTTTGAGTTTTTAGGGTTGTCGACAGGGGTCATCTTGAGTGGACAATCACAACAAGAGAAGCAGTTAGCGTATTCAATGGACATTACCTACGGAACTAATAATGAGTTTGGTTTTGATTATTTACGCGATAATATGGCCATTTTTACCGCGGAAAAAGTGATGCGAGGTCAGCCATTTGCGGTTATTGATGAAGTAGATTCCATTCTAATTGATGAAGCACGTACGCCTTTAATTATTTCAGGACCCGCAGAAGATAAGGCGGAGTTGTATCAAAAAATTAACCCATTAATTCAGCACCTAGAGCAGGGTGAAGAGGACAAAGAAGCCAAAACCTCTTCGGGCGACTTTACGATTGATGCTAAGTCAAAACAGATTTACTTGACCGATCAAGGGCATGCTAAAGTTGAATCGTTATTGGTTGAAGTGGGCTTGTTGGAAGAAGATGAGAGCCTATACGACGCAACGAATATTGGATTAATGATTCATATTAATGCCGCATTACGCGCGAACTTATTATTTGAAAAAGACCGTGACTACATTGTCGAAGACAATGAAGTGGTGATTATTGATGAATTTACCGGGCGTAAAATGTCAGGTCGTCGTTGGAGTGAAGGGTTACATCAAGCCATTGAAGCCAAAGAGAATGTTAAGATTCAGCAAGAGAGCCAAACCTTTGCCTCTATTACGTTTCAAAATTATTTTAGACAGTACAAACGTTTATCGGGCATGACGGGAACCGCGGATACCGAAGCGGGTGAGTTTTTATCGACGTATAGCTTAGAAGTAGTTGTTATTCCGCCTAATAAAATACCAACACGTCAAGATTTAGCGGACTTGGTCTTTTTGGATATTGAAGGTAAGTTTGCAGCGATTGTAAAAGAGATCAGCGAAGTGACGAAAACCAAACAGCCTATTTTGGTGGGAACGGCTTCCATTGAAATGTCTGAATTACTGTCTCGCTTATTGAAAAAAGAAGGTGTTAAGCACTGTGTATTAAATGCCAAGCATCATGAAAATGAAGCACATATTATTGCCAATGCGGGTATGCCGGGTGCAGTGACTATTGCGACAAATATGGCTGGACGTGGTACCGATATTGTATTGGGGGGCAGCTTAGAAGCCGAACTTGCTTTACTGGACAACCCGAGTGAAGATAAAATTACTGAAGTGACTAAAGCATGGCAAGAGCGTCATGATGCGGTATTGAGTTACGGTGGCTTAATGGTCATCGGTTCAGAACGCCATGAATCACGCCGTATTGATAACCAACTTCGTGGTCGTTCAGGTCGTCAAGGAGATCCTGGGTTAACGCGCTTTTATCTGTCGCTAGACGATGATTTAATGCGCCGTTTTGCCTCGGATAAAGTGAAGTCGATGATGAAGCGTTTGGGCATGACTTCAGGTGAAGCCATTGAACATAAAATGGTCAGTAAATCGATTGAACGTGCTCAGAAACAAGTGGAACGTTTGCATCAAGATGAACGTGCGAATTTGTTGAAATTTGACGATATTTCCAATGAACAACGTAAAGTGGTTTATGAACAGCGTAATGAGCTGATGGAGTCAGATGATGTTTCTGAGGTACTAGAAGACTTACGGGCACAAGTGGTTGAGAGTCTGGTGGCAACCTATATTCCAAAAGGCTCGTTGTCTGAGCAGTGGGATATTCCAGGATTAACCTTGGCCGTTCATGAAGAGTTGGGCACGGAATTTGACATTCAGGGCTGGTTGGACGAAGACAAAGACCTGTATGAAGAGACCTTGATTGAGAAGTTGGTTACGGAACTGGAAGAAATTTATAACACTAAAATGGCGGTGGTTAATCCAGAAACACGTCACCACTTTGAAAAAGAAGTGTTGTTACGCACCATTGATAAAAAATGGCGTGAACACTTGGGTGAAATGGATTACTTACGAAAAGGGATTCATTTACGAGGCTATGCTCAAAAAGACCCTTTTCAAGAGTATCGTCGTGAATCCACCGAAATGTTTAAAAACTTCTTGCAAGAGGTGATGTTTGAAACAGTAAAAGTGTTGTCTTTAGTGCAAATTGAAGGCGCAAAGGACGTGGATGAGTTTGATGAACAAAATGCCGCGAATCGTACTCAAGATTTAGAGGCCACACACCCTGCGGCTTCTGGAATAGCGGATGCTTCGGATAAGCAACAAGCCTCTCAACCAGAAGAAGACAGCACCTTTAGACGAGAGTCGCCTAAAGTCGGTCGAAATGACCCTTGCCCTTGTGGCTCGGGTAAGAAGTATAAACAGTGTTGTGGTAAATTGAGTTAAGTTACCCCCACTACAAAAATGTAATGACTCAGGTGGCGCCTGAAAATAGTCAAATCAAGGCAAAAAATGTGAGTTTACAGCTGTAAATGATCATTTTTTAACATAGAGTTGACCTTTTTCAGTGGTTAGCTGAGTCGTTACTCAAAAGTTACAATATAAACCCACCTTATGGTGGGTTTTTTAATGGCATACCCTAAACCAGTAGTGATTAGGGGGGGAGAAAAAAATGAGTGAGACAATGATAATGCACCCAGTATCCGGCTTCTATTTAGGTACTTGTGCGGCAAAAATTAAAAAAAACAGCAACCCTGATCTGGTGATTATGGAACTGACGCAAGGCAGTGTTACGGCTGCAACCTTTACCCAAAATGCCTTTTGTGCCGCGCCAGTGACGGTCGCAAAACAACACTTAGCTGAAACTATGCCCCGTGCACTGGTGATTAACAGTGGCAATGCAAATGCAGGAACAGGCAAACAAGGCATGTTGGATGCTCAGCAGACCTGTGCTTGGGTCGCTGAAGAGTTAGGGTATCAACCGAATGAAGTCTTACCGTTCTCAACGGGCGTTATTGGTGAAAACTTGCCAATGGATAAACTGCAACAAGGCATTCCTGAAGCGTTATCCAACCTTTCTGTTATGGGTTGGTCTGCCGCGTGTGAAGGGATTATGACCACGGATTTAGTACCTAAAGCGGTGAGTCGTGAAGTTATGGTGGACGGACAACCGGTGATGATTACCGGAATATCTAAAGGCTCAGGGATGATTCACCCCAATATGGCCACCATGCTGGGTTTTGTTGCCACCGACGCCAAAATAACCCAGCCTTGTTTGCAACAGTGTTTAAGTGATGCGGTGAATACCTCGTTTAATCGTATTACTGTAGATGGCGACACCTCCACCAACGATGCCTGTACCTTAACGGCAACGCAACAAGCCGATATGCCTTTGATTGATTCGTTAGAGTCGCAAGCCTATCAAGATTTTTCAAAGGCCATTAAAGAGGTGATGACCGAACTGGCACAGATGATTATTCGAGATGGCGAAGGCGCGACCAAGTTTGTGACCGTTTCGGTAGAGGGGGGGGTAAATTCTGCAGAGTGTTTAAAGGTTGCACATGCCGTGGCACTGTCTCCGTTGGTGAAAACCGCGTTATTTGCTTCCGACCCTAATTGGGGACGTATTTTAGCGGCAGTCGGTCGGGCAGGCGTGCAAAACTTAGACATTGACGCGATTAAACTGTATTTAGGCGATGTGTGTATCGTTGAAAAGGGCGGACGAGCAGAAAGCTATACCGAGGCAGCAGGGCAAGCCGTAATGGATCAAACCGACATTACCATTACCATTCAACTAAACCGTGGTGAAGTTAATGAAGTGGTATGGACAACGGACTTTTCGTACGATTACGTTAAAATTAATGCGGAATATCGGAGTTAATTTTTTTCTCCCCCCCCCCTTGTGTAAAAGTAAGCCAATAGGGGAGGGGGGGGGAGAAAATTTAATTTTTGCTTTGAATAACCTCCGTGAGTACCTTACATAATTGCGTGTTTTCAGCTTCGGTTCCAATGGTAATGCGTAAGTATTGGTTAATTCTTGGTTTGTTAAAATAGCGCACAATAACATTTTGTTTTCGCAATGCTTGTGCCAGTTGTTCGGCTGGGTAGTCTGGGTGTGAGGCAAACAGGAAATTGGCCGAAGAGGGAATGACGTTAAAGCCTAAAGTGTTCAATGTCTTATCCAGCTGTTGACGAGTTTGAATAATCTTTTGACAGGTTTCTTGAAAATAGGCCTCATCTTCAAAGGCCGCTTTGGCACCATAAATGGCCAAACGATCAAGCGGGTAGGAGTTAAAGCTATTTTTAACACGCTCTAACGCCTCAATTAAGTCGGGATGTCCTATTGCGAATCCGACACGAATCCCTGCTAACGAGCGTGATTTGGATAGGGTTTGAACCACCAATAAATTAGGATATCGATTGACCAACGTAATGGCGCTTTGGTGGTTAAAGTCCCCGCCAAAATCAATATACGCTTCATCGACCAGCACCACTTTATTCGCGTGTTGTTGCAATAGGTTTTCGATGGCGTCTAAGGCAAGCAAACACCCCGTGGGTGCGTTGGGGTTGGGAAAAATAATTCCGCCACTGTTTTGGTGATAATCTGCTACATCAATTTCAAATGTTTCCGTGAGCGGAATCGTCTCATAATCTACTTGATACAAACCACAGTAAACAGGGTAAAAACTGTAAGTGATGTCTGGGAACAGCAGGGGTTTATCGTGTTTTAATAAGGCTTGAAATGCATGCGCTAATACTTCATCGGAACCGTTTCCGACAAAAACTTGAGCGCTTTTTAGTTGATGGTATTGGGCAATGGTTTGCTTTAATTCATCTGCATTGGGGTCAGGGTAAAGCTTTAATACATCCCCCGTTTGTGCATTAATGGCTTTCAATACCTTTGGAGAGGGGGGGTATGGGTTTTCATTGGTGTTGAGTTTAATTAGGTGACTCACTTTCGGCTGTTCACCGGGTACGTAAGGGGTAAGGGTGTGAACAAGTGGGCTCCAAAATTGGCTCATGATCGTGTATCCGTATTTAAGGTTGAAAGTGTTATTTTACCGCAAAATGAAAGGGTTTTTGATGGACTATAAAGAGATCGCCATTGGTGTATTAAAACGAGGTGAAAAAGTCTGCTTAACCTTACGGCAATCTCATCAAACGTTTGCAGGTTGTTGGGAGTTTCCTGGGGGTAAAGTAGCGCAAGGAGAGACCGTTGTTGAAGCGCTACAACGAGAATTTCAGGAAGAGTTAGGCATTGAAACGGCTCAATGGCAGCCTTTGATAGTGATTCCTTGGCGTTATAAAGAGGTTGCAGTACGATTGCATGTCTGGACGACAGAAACATTTAGCGCTGAACCCATTGGCTGTGAAGGGCAAGAGGTTCGTTGGGTCTCGATAAAATCGTTATCTGAGAGGAAGTTTCCAGAAGCAAATCGTGGCATTATCACCGCGCTGCAACTGCCGAGTCAGTATCTAATTTCAGGCGCATTTGATTCCAATCAAGATGCTCTATTGCGGCTTAGACAAGCCTTTACTCAAGGGGTTTCTTTGTGTCAGTTACGCGCTAAACAGTTAAAGCCTGCTGAATTTATAGCACTCGCAAAACAGGCTATTCCGTTAGCGCATTCCTATTCAGCCAATATTTTATTGAATGGTTCTCCCTGCCTATTGCAAGCGCTTCCAAGTGCGGACGGTATCCAATTGCCATCAACGATGATGTTTCATTATGATAAAAGACCGATTACAGCGGATAAATTATTAGGGGTTTCAGCACATAATAGATCCGAGATTGAACAAGCCATTAAAATAGGCGCTGATTTTATTTTGTTGTCACCGGTTAAAAAAACCACTTCACACCCTGAACTTTCAGGTATAGGCTGGCAAGTATTTTCGGAGATGGTTGCATCAATACCTACGCCTGTTTTTGCGTTGGGCGGCATGAAAATAGCAGATATCTCTCACGCAAAAAAACAAGGTGCACAAGGAATTGCCGCCATTTCGGGTCTTTGGTCAGAAAGCCTGGGGTCAGAGTAAAAGTAGTCTTTTTACTCTGACCCCAGATTTGACAAGGCGTTTTTTAGCTGTTGTTTTAAATGCTCTATATTTCCCGTGTTGTGAATAATCACATCCGCAATGGCAAGCCGTTCGGCTCGCGTTGCTTGTTGGTGGATGATTTTTTGAATCTGCTCGGGGGTGTTTTTATCGCGTTGACAGGCTTGTTTTATCTGTTGTTCAACCGTGGTGTCTACAACCCATATTTGATGAAGATAGCTTGGTATTTTTCCATTTTTTTTAATGTTTTCAGCAAGCAATGGTATGGCAACTAAAATGATAGGAGGGGGGGGAGAATTTTGTTTGAGTCGTTCAATGTTCTTTTGAACCGCTTCTTCAATCATCGGATGTAAAATGGATTCAAGCGTCTGTTTGGCGGCGGTATTGTTAAAGATAATCTCTCGTAAAGCCGCTCGATTTAATGTGTTATCGCGGTTTAAAATAGATTTACCAAAGTGTTGTACGATGGCCTTTAGCCCTTTTGAATGAGGGGCTACCAGCTCTCTTGCAATGTCGTCGGTATCAATGGTTGGAATGTGGTCGCTTTCTTGTAGCAGTTGGCTAACGGTCGATTTTCCTGAACCAATACCGCCAGTGAGGCCAATAACAAGGGAGGGGGATATTTTTTTTTGGGGTGTCATATCAATCTTGACTAAAGCTTGGAATGCTTTTGGGTTTTCCTAATAGGTAGCCTTGAATATGGGTTGCACCTGCTTGTTTCGATTTTTCAAGCATCTCTTCAGTTTCGACGCCCTCTAGGACTAAATCATAGTCTGAATCTCGCACCATTTTAGCAGTGGCAATAATAATGTTTTTCGTTTTTTCATCGGCACTCAGTGCTAGTGTCATGCTCATATCAAATTTGATTATATCAACAGGCATGTGAGCTAGGTACCGAATGGAGGAGTAGCCGCTGCCAAAATCATCTAGGGCAATTAAAAACCCTTGTTTTCTCAGCGTGTTTAATACGGTTTTAGCGTATTCCATATGGTCGATTAGGGTGTTTTCAATAATTTCAATAACGATTTTATAGTCTTTTAAATAAGGGATAAAGGGCTGAAATAGCTCAACAAAGTTGTCTTGTAAAAGGGTTTTTCCTGAGACATTAATGGACACCCCTGTGTTGCGAGGAATTTGTTCTTTTTGAAAGGCGGAGAGTATCTGCTTGATAATTTGAGTGTCCATCTCAACCTCTAGGCGTCTTCGTTCTACGACAGAAAAAATATCACTGGGGTAGATCAGGAGTTCTTCTTTTTGAATTCGAATTAAGGATTCGTAGTAGATTGAACCATCTTTGACTGAGTGAATGCCTTGTAAATGCATGTTAATGTATTGGCCAGTATGAATGGCTTCAACAATGGTGTTAATTACTTGGTTAGAAACCAGAGATAAGCTTTCTTGTTCGAGCTGGCTTTTATAACATTGAATTTTATGTTGATGCGATTGCTTGGCTTTGTACATGGCAATATCGGCTTGGCGCGGTAGGTTTAATAGGTCGTTTCGTAAGTTTTTAGAGAGGTGGTGTTCTAGATGGCTAATCCCGACACTGAAGGCCAGCCTTTCTTTAATGCCGATACCACTGAAATTATAGTTTTTTAACGATTTTAAACATTCTTTTGCGAGATCAAAGGCTTCATGTTGAGCCATTTTCGTTGGAATAAGGGCAAATTCATCCCCTCCAATGCGATAGACAGGAATATCTTTGGGCAGAGAATCTTTAATGATTTTTGCGGTAATACGAATGACATCATCTCCGACCTCATGGCCATAAGTATCATTAAGGGCTTTAAAAAAATCACAATCAAATAAAATAAAGGTGACATTGGTTGGATTGTATTCAAAGCTGGCAACGAGTTTATTCCATTCTTCATCAAAGGCGCGGCGATTGTAAATATTAGTAAGCGCATCTTGGCGTGCTTGCTCCCAAACAATTTTGTACTGGGTTTGCAGTGCGTCTTGAGTGGTTTGTAAGTCTCGATGATAATCATGAATGGAGTGTTTGAGCTCTTCAAACTCTTTGATTAAAAAACGATTTTGAGTAATTTCAGAAGCTTCTTTTGGTTTTTTCTTGAGTTGTTGTACATAATTTGAAAGGGTTTGCATTGGATTGCTAAAGAGTACTTGAAAAATAGTAACAATGAGGATGGTTGAAATAATTAATAAAATGATGACGTAAGCGGTAAAATTATTAATGAGTTGCCAAAGGTCATTTGAAACGTGGTTTGTGATTGGCTCAAACTGAATATAGTTTGTTAGTTCAGAGAGGGGAATCGGTTTTGTTCCAGTAAACTGAATGCTGTTTGGGTCAATATAGTTGAATTCATGTTCTGTTAATAAGTTTTGGTGTAGTGCAACAGAAATGCCTATATAGCCTAGCAGAGAGTTTGAATCGGGTTCAAAAACGGGTTCAAACATATGTAAAAAGGCTTCTTTTGATGTGGCAAAAATGACGGTAGGTTCTTCACTCTTTATATAAAGAGGCAGAGTTTTTTCAGAATCATTGTCGGTGGTTGAAGGCATTAATAACCATTTTTTATGGTCATATATCTCAAGCTGAGTGTAGTCTTTTTTAAAATAAGGGCTGTCTTTTAATCGGTCTTCATGCCAAAAATAGTAGTAGGTTGGGTCTTCAATTTGTTGACGAACCTCATCCCATTCGGCTAATTCTAATAAGTTGCTGGTTAAGTTGATAATATTCTCTTCTAAAGCAAAGCTCATCTCTTCTTGTGCTTGTTGTAGATTTTTTTGCTGCAAAGTCGTTTGTATCGATTGGGTTTGATAGTATAAATTACCAATTAACAGTGCGAGCATTGAAAGTCCAATGATGACTAAAACGGTAAAGTACACTTTTACAGGTTGTATTAAAGAGAGCTTTAAACGCATATTAAGGCCCTTTTAGGGTGGCAGTGTTAAGTATTTTCAAGATCGTATCTTGTAGATCAAACTCATACTCATTGGAAAAAAAGTGGTTGGCTCCTTCTATGATAATTAGATTTATTTGGGTTGACTCTAGTTCATTAAGCCATTCGCGCCCAACTTTGTTAAACCGTTTGTCTGCGCCACCCATAATGGTGTAACTGGGTATTTTTATGCGTTTGAGCGCTGAAAGTGTATAGCTTCGATCCAGTTTTAGATAGGAGAGAAAGCTTTGTGGTGTGGCGTAATATTGGTCGTTACAAAATAAAAAATGATAGGTAGACGGTTTATTGATTCGGTTTTTTAGGAGCATTTTGGCGGACTCGACGTCGTCTGGTAAAATCCCCAGCTCAGGCCCGTTTAAGTAGAAAAGGCTGGTGAAAATAGCCTTAGAAACGGAAGGGCTTGGCTGATTTGCAACGTATTCTAAGATGCCTAAGCTGCCACTGGAGTGGCCGATTAAAATGATGTTTTCATGACCTTGTTTGCGAAGCCATTGAACCCAGTAGTCTATTTCAATCGTGTCTCGTTCCAGTGTATGGGTGTGCAGAGAGTTGCATTTGAGCAAGCTGCGCCGCTGGGAGATATTGAGTGTTAAGGTGGGCGCAAGCGTACTAAATCCTTCTGATTGTAAGAAGCTTGCGATGGATGTGATGGTGTGAAATTGATTAGTGGTTAAAAAACCATGTAAAATAAGCACCGCAGGTTTGTTCTGTTCGCCAGCGACATAGTTAGCTTCTGCGGTTAGGCTAAGTGATGGCATTTTTTGTGCAACGGTGGTCGCTTGTGCTGGGATATAAAGACAAAATAAGCCAATGCTAAGGTATTTTAGTATGTATAAAATGCATGATGGCATTGAGTTAAATATCCCTAATAAAAAAAGTGTAATGAATAAAAATTTTAACAGTAAAGTGTATTTTAATCCTGTTTTTTTTAGGATGTGCTAAAAGTGAGTAAAAGGCAGTATGTGCGGAATTTGTGGTGAAATTTACTGGGATGGTCAGCCATCCAATGAACATCGTTTAAATACGATGTTGCAAGCGATGGAACATCGTGGTCCTGATGACCGTGGCGTGTGGTTAAAAGAACATGTTGGATTGGGGCATAGGCGTTTATCGATTATTGATCTTTCTGAAGCAGGGCATCAGCCCATGCTGGATAAAGAGTTAACGTTGGTCTTTAATGGGTGTATTTATAATTATCTAACGCTTAAAGTCGAGTTGGAAGCGTTAGGCCATCAATTTCAATCGCACTCGGATACCGAAGTGATTTTAAAAGCCTATCGTCAATGGGGTATGGAATGTGTACAGTATTTTGAAGGGATGTTTGCGTTTGCCATTTGGGACGATGACCTTCAGCAACTGTTACTCGCCAGAGATCGGCTTGGTATTAAACCGTTGTACTATGCTCCCGTTGCGGGTGGCGTACGCTTTGCATCCAATACCCAAGCGTTACTGACCAGCGATGATATTGATACCGATATTGACCCCGTTGGGTTACATCATCAATTGACGTTACATGCGGTGATTCCAGCACCTTATACGATTTTAAAGGGCGTTCGTAAGCTGGAACCAGGGCACTGGATGGTCATTAATCCCGATGGGCAAATGTTTAAAAAATGTTTTTGGCATTTAGAGACCACCGTACCCGAAATAATGGATGGTAAGCCAGCGCCTCAAACGGAACAGGCCTGGATTGATGTGATTCATGAAAGTTTAAAGCAAGCGGTATTAAAACGCTTAACCGCCGCAGATGTGCCCGTAGGCGTATTGCTTTCTGGTGGTCTGGATTCCAGCTTATTAGTCGCATTACTGGATGAAGCGGGGGTCAAAAATATTAAAACCTTCTCCATCGGATTTGAAGATGCGCCAGAAGAAAAAGGCAATGAGTTTGAGTTTTCAGATTTAGTGGTCGAGCGTTACCAAACGGATCATCAGAAAATTTTAGTGTCAAATCAAGACGTTCTTCCACGACTGCATGAGGCGGTGGAAGCCATGTCTGAGCCAATGGTTGGTCAAGATGCGATTGCTTTTTACTTGTTGTCAGAGCAGGTGGCTAAAACCGTTAAGGTGGTTATGTCAGGACAAGGAGCGGATGAAGTCTTTGGGGGCTACTCTTGGTACTCTAAAATGCATCAAGCCGGTGAGAGTATTGATTTAACCAATCCAGATGAGGCGGTGAATGCGTTTGCACCCTACTATTTTGATCGCTCACATCAAGAGTGGTTAGAGGTGGTTAATCCTAAATATCATATTGAGGATGTAACATCGAGACTGGTGGGTGATCGCTTAACGGAAGGGGGGGCAGATTCCTTTTTAGATCAAGTATTACGTTTTGATGTGACGACGCTGATTGTGGATGATCCGGTTAAGCGAGTGGATAATATGACTATGGCATGGGGTCTGGAAGCGCGAGTGCCATTTTTAGATCATAAACTGGTTGAGTTGGCGATGATGGCGCCTGATGCGCTAAAAATAAAGCAAGACGGTAAATTTATTTTAAAAGAAATTGCACGAGGTATTGTGCCAGATGCGATCATTGATCGCCCTAAAGTGGCCTTTCCGATGCCTGCACTTAAATACGTACGAGGTGAGTTTTTTGAGTTTATGAAAACATTATTAACTTCCCCTCAAGCAAAGGCACGTGGTATTTTTAATCAAGATAAATTGCAGACCTTATTGGCGAATCCAGAGGCAAAAGAGAGCTTTACAGCGATTCAGGGAAGTAAGCTGTGGCATGCCGCTTTATTAGAGTTTTGGTTGCAAAAACATGTAGATAAAATTCTTTAAGTTGAAACACTTATGTATTTTTTTCTTATAACCTAGTAAAATGCTAGGGATTAAAGGGGTGGGTATCGCTTAATACCCCAATCCGCAGATAGAAAATACGTTTATAGCGCAATCCCTTGATGCGCCTAGCAAACTCAAAAAAACGCATCACCAATAAGGTGACACCGTTCTTTTTGAATTCACTATGCACATCAATTGCTTACACTCTAATTCGCATTTCTATCGGCGGATTAGGGTAATATAAATTATTTAAAAGGAAGTAGCAGTGGAAAATCAAGATCCAGTAGTACAAGAAACGCTCGATAGAATTCATAGTCAAGTGACCAATAACCCCGTAGTGTTGTATATGAAAGGCACTCCTCAAATGCCATCTTGTGGTTTTTCAAGTCGTGCAGCGCAAGCGTTGGCAGAAACGGAAGAGAAGTTTGCCTTTGTTAATATTTTAGCCGACAGCGCCGTATTTGAGCATTTACCAAAATACCAAGATTGGCCAACGTTTCCTCAGTTGTATATTGGTGGAGAATTACAAGGTGGGTGTGATATTACGCTTGAGCTAGCGGAGTCGGGCGAGCTTAAAAAAATGATGGCGGAGGCCATTGCAAAGCAAGCTGAAAAATAAAATTTATTTTTTTGAAACAAAAAAGCACTTAATAATATCCTAATATAGAGTCTCTTCTTTTAATTAGGTTTTATTAAGTGCTTTTTTGCTTTTTACGATCGAGTTATTAGGTGGGTTTTTGTAAATAATTCAGAGAAAGGAATAAATTTAAATGAAAAGAATTGCATTGCGCGCCAGCTTATTGGCTGTATTAGGGAGCACTACTGCTTTTTCGATGAGTGAGTTACCTAAATCAGATGATATTGTTGTACCAAAAGCGGTCGCAAACGGAATTGAATTTCCGGTTAATTATCAGGCGTGGGATACCGTTTCAGTCTCTTATCGGGAGGACAATCAAACCTTGCGAGCAATTATTGGAAACTCTTTAGCAATAAAAGCAATAGCAGATGGTCAAACGAACCCTTGGCCAGATGGCGTGGTTCTCGGAAAAATGGTTTGGAAAGCGAAGCAAGATGCACACTGGAAAGCCGCTAAAGTACCCGATAAGTTCATTCATGCGGAGTTTATGTTTAAAGACTCGAATAAATGGGCTGACACCAAAGGTTGGGGTTGGGCGCGCTGGGTTGGCTTAGAGCAAGTGCCTTTTGGAAAAGATGCTGAATCGGCACATGCCTCTTGTATTGCTTGCCATGCACCTGTTTCTGGACAAGATTGGGTGTTTACAAAGCCAGCGGTTATGCCTAAACGCATTCAATAGGTTTGTAAGGGGGAGATAACCCCCCCTAGAAGTTTGTTTTTTTAGGTAAGCGCCAGCTGTTCACAATGTTGCAGAAAATATCCGCTGTTTTCTCTGTATCGTAGACAGCAGAATGCGCCTGTTTATTGTCCCACTCCAATCCTGCCTCCACGGCCGCTTTGGCCAGTACCGTTTCGCCATAGGCGAGCCCTGCAAGCGAGACGGTATCAAAGGTGCTAAATTCATGGAAGGGGGACTTTACTTTACAGCGTTCAGCCGCTTTTTTAACAAAACCTAAATCAAAAAAAGCATTGTGTCCTACTAAAATAGCTCGGCTACAGCCGGTTATTTTCAGTTGATGATTAATCGGTTTAAAAAGGGCAGTGAGCGCTTCTTTTTCACTCATGGCCTCTCGAAAGGGGTGGAATGGGTCTTCCATGCCAATGAACTTTAGGGCGCTTTGTTCTATGTTGGCACCTTTAAATGGCAGGATGTTTTTATCAAAGGTATTGCCTCTAACCAGGTTACCAGCGGCGTTCATGTGCAACATGACAACCGCCATTTCTAGTAAGGCATCGGTTTCACAGTTAAATCCAGCGGTTTCTACATCCACTACAACGGGTAAGAATCCACGAAAGCGGTCTTTTATATTAATTATTTTGGTCATATACTCTTTCAGGTTAGGTGCTTAAGAAGGACTTTGGACTGTCTTTGAGTGTTGTATAAGGACAGTCTTTGGGAAGGCAGTGCATCGATGGTGGAGAGCATAAAACCATGCTCAATAAACCAGTGATGGGTGTGCGTTGTCAGTAAAAACAGTTGTTTCATTTGTGCTTGTTGTGCTTTTTTTTCAATGGCTTTGAGCAGTTCATGACCGAGATGTTGTCCTTGATAGCTTGGATGTACAACTAAGCAGGCGAGCTCTCCCACGCCTTTTGCAATGGGATAGAGAGCCGCGCAACCAATGATGTGCTGGTCGCGCTCAATTACGATAAAGTTATTGATCTCTAATTCCAGTCGTTCACGCGAACGTTTTGCCAACACTCCATCATTTTCTAGAGGCGTAATCATCTCTAAAATCCCACCCACATCTTCAATGATCGCAGGTCGCAATTGGTGGTAACGATCGCTAAAAATCAGTGTGCCATAGCCATCACGGGTGAAGAGTTCTTGAAGCAGGGCGTTGGGTTCGTTTTGAGCCATTAAATGAACCCGTTTAACATGAAGGTTGGTTTGAGCTATTTGATTTAAAAAGTGGACTTGCTGTTTATCTTGAGCGTGTTTAATGGTGGCATTGAGTTCAACTACGCTCATTTGCTTGGGAAGACCTTGCATCTGTTGCGGATTGCCAAAAATCATCAATTTATCAGCCTGAATGGTTTTAGCCACTTCACAGGCTTGTTCGAGTGTATTGAGATTAAAGACTTCCCCTGTTAAAGAGTAAGCTAAGGGGGTGAGGAGAGCCATTTGCCCCCCCTCTAAACTGGTTGAGATAGCGTGATGATTTATTTTTCGCAATGCACCGGTGTGTTGAAAATCGACACCATCAATCACTCCCTTCGGTTGTGCAATGACCCAGTTTCCTGAAATGAGCGTTAGGGGCGCGGATTGTTGATTGGTTGCTTGACTGAATACCGCTTCCATTTGACTGCGCACCATGCCAATGGTTTGTTGGAAGATGGGAATCATATCCGAGGTGGTAATGCGAAATTGTTGGTGCAATTCCCACGGTAGGTTGTGGCTGTTTAATGCCGTATCTATTTGAGGCGTTGCGCCCATCACCAATACCATTTTCAAACCTAAATGGTGTAGTAATCCAATGTCTTGAGAGAGTTGCTTAAACGCCTTTTTTGCGAGCATTAACTCCCCGGGTAAATAAATGACACAGGTTTTCCCACGGTGTTGTTCAATATACCGTGAGGATTGTCTTAAGCTATTGATAAAATCTAATTCAGATTGCTTCATGAATGTGCGAAAATAGAGGAATAATTTGTAAGTATACTCAAATTATTTGGAAATGCAGAGTTTTTGAGTTTGGCTGGAATTACAAGGCAAGGCGCAGATTGCAGAGAATAGCTGGCTATTCTCAAAAAATGTAACGCAGTATTGTGGTTTCAGGCGGGCTCAAAAAACGGCATTTTCAAGTAGTTTGGGTATCTAAACAGTCTCATAGAAAAAGTCTAAGTATGACTCTACCCTATGATCCAATCAACTAAATCCACTAAGGAGTTTTTATGCCTGATTATCGTTCAAAAACCAGTACCCACGGTCGTAATATGGCAGGCGCTCGTGCGTTATGGCGTGCCACAGGCATGCAGACAGAAGATTTTGGTAAGCCGATTATTGCCGTAGCCAACTCCTTTACCCAGTTTGTGCCGGGTCATGTGCATTTAAAAGACATGGGGCAGTTGGTTGCTAGAGTCATTGAAGGCGCGGGTGGCGTGGCCAAAGAGTTTAACACCATCGCTGTGGATGATGGTATTGCAATGGGGCACGATGGCATGTTGTATTCATTGCCTTCACGTGATTTGATTGCCGATTCGGTTGAATATATGGCCAATGCACATTGTGCGGATGCGCTGGTCTGTATTTCAAATTGCGACAAAATCACCCCAGGAATGATGA
>JAKITH010000148.1 GCA_021648185.1 Thiomicrorhabdus sp.
AAAGAGAGCTACTGATGTTCATGGTTCGCTAAATTTCATTCCTAAGCTTGGATAGACTTTCTTCGGTATTGATATTCGTAAATTGCAGGGTTTGATCTGAAAAATAGACTTGAGAGTGGGGTTGAGACTGGATCCAGTTTCCCACTTTACGATGACCCTGTTCAAAAAAATGGGTTAAATGCGAAAACCGCTCGATGGAAAATAACATGAATAGGTTTTGCAATTGATGACCATCATGGGCGACACAAAGTTGTGATACGGTTTTTTCATTGTAGGAATGTAAGAGCGTTTCCAACAAATTGAGTGGAAGCAATGGGGCGTCACAAGGAACTGTCATCACTAGCGGGGTTTGAATTTTTATCTGACAACTTAATATGCCCGCCAAAGGACCTTGATGGTTTTCAACGGTATCTGCGACGACAGGGTAGCCGCTTTGACGATACTCAGTTAAATTTTGATTTGCGCTAATGACGATGTGTGAGGTTTGCGTCGTGAGTCGTTCAATAACATGTGCTAACAAGGTTTTGCCACCCAAGCTTATCAAACCCTTGTTTTGATTGTTAAGTCGTGTGCCGAGGCCGCCAGCCAGTATAATTGCGGTTACATCATCATGACGGTACACTTTATTTTGTTTTTGCGTTAAGTTTGCCACGCTTTTCATTCACTCGATAAAGTAATATTAGTCCTATAATAAAAAACAAAGTGGTTGATAGCAACGCCAGTCGATGATTACCTTGTGTGGCAAACGTAACAAAACCATAGCTCAATGGACCAATGATAGCGGCGAGTTTTGTGGCTAACCCCCACAACCCAAAAAACTCACCACTGCGTTCGGGCGGTGAAAATAAACCAACCAGTGCGCGCCCGGCGCTTTGACTTGCGCCTAAGGCAAATCCTATCAAGCAGGCAACAACCCAAAACAAACTCACGGTTTCTGTTATGTAGGCCAACGTTGTTGCCGCAATCCAAATCAACAGCGTTATGCGCAGGATATTTATTGAGCCGAATTTATCTTGAGCAATGCCAAAAATCAATGCGCCCACAGCGGCAGTGATGTTAACGACTAAAATTAACTGAATGGTTTCCTGGGTTTGAAAATGCATGACTTCTTGAGCGTACACGGCAGCAAGTATGACGACGGTGTTAATGCCGCAGTGATAAATCATCAACGCAAAAAGAAAATGAAATAAATCTTGATATTTATGGGCTTGCTTCCAGGTCTCTTTTAACTGCTGGTAACCGAGGGTGATATAGCTTAGCTCAGCCGGTTTTGAGCGTGTGCTCCCGCGTTCTTTTAACCAAAAAAAGGTTGGCAGACTGGCCAGTGCGAAACATCCGGCAACAATGAGTAAGGTGACTGGGACAAAATGTTCAGCACTTTCTCCATTGGCTTGGGCGAAGTTAACATAAAAAAGGGTAAGCCCTAATACGATTAATCCGCCGACATAGCCCAAGGCCCAACCATAACCGGACAACTTTCCCATGTCTTCTGGCTGACAAATTTCCGGTAAAAAGGCGGCAATAATATTTTCACCACTGTAAAACATGACGCAAGACAAAATGACCAATATGACGGCGAGCGTTATGGTGCCTGGCCCAGTGAAGTAGAGTAGGGCGGTGAAGATGATGCAGCCAAGGGTTGTGATCAGTAAAAACGATTTTTTATTACGACTAAAATCAGTGATTGCGCCAATAAGCGGTGCGCTGAACAAGACGATGCCATTGGCGATGGCGATGGTTACCGTCCACAATAAGGTGGCACTGCCAGTCCCTAGGTCTTGCGCGATGACCCCAACAAAAAAAGTGCTAAATACCGCAGTGAGTACTACGGTGGTATAACCTGAGTTGGCAAAGTCAAACATTGCCCAGGCAAATTTTTCGCGTTTTTTAGCCATAAAATCTAAGGGTAACGCCTTGTATTATTGGGGTTTTATGCTGTCATTATAAAACATTAAAATGAGATAAATACAAATATCTTAGAATTTTAAGTGTTTCCTCTTATTTCTTCATTCAGCTGGGGTACCTCAAGATTTAATAAAGGTGCTGACGCTGCTGATAGATATTGCAGAACAAGAATTTGAACCAGCTCAAATTGATTTAGGGCAAATGTATTCAGAAGGCTTGGGGGTGGAGAAAAGCGACAAAATGGCGTTGATGTGGTTTGAAAAATCAGCCAAAAAAAATGATGCTATAGCACAATTTAATTAAATTGAGTAAACCCCCAGCTATGCTGGGGAGACTCGCATAGGTTTTACCGAGACTACGGTAACGTGTACTTTCCATTCTCGACCAAGAGAAAAGGAAGTAAACCTATGCGAGATTATAAGAGTTTGTCTCATACCCGTTGGGATTGTAAGTATCATATTGTCTTTATTCCAAAGAAACGGAAGAAGCAAATTTATGGTTCGATTAGAAAACATTTGGGTGAGATATTACACGAATTAGCCAGACGAAAAGGTGTGGTGATTGAAGAGGGGCATTTGATGCCTGACCATATTCATATGTGTATCAGTATTCCGCCTAAATATTCGGTTTCGAATGTGGTTGGTTATTTGAAAGGAAAAAGCGCTATATCGATAGCACGAAAATTTAAAGGGTTGCAGAAAAACTTTACCGGTGAGCATTTTTGGGCGCGAGGTTATTTTGTCTCAACGGTAGGTCTTGATGAAGCTATGGTGATCGAATATATTCGAAATCAAGAGAAGGTTGATGGACAACGGGATCAACTCAGGCTTGGAATATAGTGCGCCTTGGGCGCTTACTTTAGCCCTTTGAGGGCGTAACCGAATAAGCCTCCGGCTATGCCGGAGGTACTTAACTTTAAGGTGGCCAATACAAATGTTTTCCACAACTCCATACCGGGACGCCCAACTTTTGTATTAACCGCTGGGTCGAGTGTTTTTTCTAATGCGCTAAAGACTTTTTCTCTGGCTTCATCGGTCACAT
>JAKITH010000149.1 GCA_021648185.1 Thiomicrorhabdus sp.
GAACCAAGGCGACAGGGGCAGGACGAACCAAACCTGCCATGCTGTCAACAGGGTATGAAGTTCAAGTACCTGAATTTATTGAACCCAATGAACAGGTTAAAATCAGTACCTTGACGGGAAAATTTTTATCTCGTGCATAATACCCAAACTACTTGAAAATGCAGTTTTTTGAGTCCGTCTGAAGCCACGATAACTGCGCCTTGTTTTGTAATTTCAGCCAAACCCAAAAACTCCGCATTTCTAAGTAATTTGGGTATAAATAGGTAATTCTTATACCTAATTAAAGGGCACGAGAGCTCGTAAACCACTTATCACCATATCATTATTATCTATAAGGCTTAATGCCTATCTGTGTAGATTTTATCTCTATTTAATGCGAAAATGCCCTGTTTTTTGTAGGTATAAACTTTTCCATTTGAGCGAATAAGATAATGATTTCATGAAAAATAAAACTTGGATCTCCTTGTTATCAGCCGGCCCGATGCTGATTATCCCCTTGATGGTGGTACTCATCTCCTTTTTGGTCATTCATGCCGAATCAAAAGAGATGGAAAGCAGTCTCTCTTATATGGAGCAACATAATATTGACTTAGCAAAGTCAACGGTTTTGTCTCGGGTTAATAATATAGTGGATTTAGCCGCCTACCGAAAATCAGCCATTAAGGATGAACTGCATCAACGCATTCAACAACGCGTTGAAGATGCACACAAAGTCGCAACGGCACTCCATCAGCGTTACGACTCAGTCAAATCAGAGCAAGAGATTAAATCCCTTATTATTGACGCATTACGTCCCTTAACATGGAATGAAGGGGAGAGTTTTGTTTGGATGATAGACTTTGAAGGCGTTTTTCAATTGGCACCAGAATACTTAACCCATTTGGAAGGCACCTCGATTATTGACTTTAAAGATGCCACTGGGCGAGAGGTCATAAAAGAAGAAATTGCATTAACGAAGTTAGGGGGCGAAGGCTTTTTATGGGATACCTTTACCCGCCCAAATACAGGAACCGATGAACAGTTTGAGCAGCTTGCCTTTGTAAAAAGTTTAGGATTTTACAATTGGTATATGGGATCGGCTGAGTTTTTAGACATTGCAACCCAGTTAACGAATACCCGTTTGTTGGCTGAGATTCGTCAGTTAGGAGACAATGGGAAACACTACTTTTTTATTATGGATACGCAAGGTACCTTGTTACTCAGCAGTACCCGTCCAGAGTGGGAGGGGATGAGTTATCGAGACACTGATGATGTTGCGATGGAGGGATTATATCAACGGGTTTTGCAAGCAGCTAATCGTAAGCAAAGCAATCAATTTGTTGAGTACCCATGGTTGAATCCAAATTCGGGAGAGGTTGAGTTAAAGTACGCTTATGTTAAAGCGGTTCCTGAATCGGATTGGATTATTGGCAGTGGTTTTTATCCTGAGGATATAGTAAGAGACTTACAGCCTAAAATGTTAATGAGTGAGGTTCTTAATCAGCAAAAACTGGAGCAGTTAATAACGATCTCTTTTTGGATTTTTATACTCTCTATTTTATGTGCGATGGTACTTTCTTGGTCGGTATACCGCTTATTGTGGCGTTCACGTAATGAGGTGGAAGCAAAAAATCATGCATTAATTGCACTAAATAGTGAGCTAGAGAATAAAGTTTTAAAAAGAACCGAAGCATTGGAAGAGATTAATGATGAGCTTGAAATTTTAGCTCGAACCGATTGTTTAACAGGGGTGGATAATCGTTTCTCTTTTATGAAAATTATAGAAGGAGAAGAGAGACGCTGTAAGCGATTTAACGATACGTTTTCATTGATTTTACTGGATGTCGATAATTTTAAACAGATTAACGACCAATATGGACATGATGTGGGTGATTTAGTCTTAATTGAGTTAGCCAAAATCACCAAAGAATTGTTAAGAGAAGTGGATACACTGTGTCGCTTTGGCGGTGAGGAGTTCATTATTATTCTACCTAAAACAGAGTGTGATGCGGCTTGTAAAACAGCGGAAACATTGTGTCTAAAAATAGCAGAACACCCTTTTGAAGTGGTCGAGAAGGTCACCATCAGCTTAGGCGTAGGATCGTATCAACCAGACTTGACGATTAATGAGCTGATTAAAAAAGTAGATGTGGCACTATATAAAGCTAAACGTTCTGGAAAAAACAGAGTGTGTTGTGCTAATGAGTAAACACCCAAGTAGTGCTTGGGGTGTTAAAATGACAAGCAATCAAGTCAGATTGAATACGCTGGGTAAATCAGTGCTATAACGGCTCTTGTTGAAGAGGGGGAGCAGATATTTAACGTGATAATCGTACTAGATATCTTTAGGCACAATGGATAAAGAGTATTTTAGTTTTTGAAAATTTTCACTGCCAAGTTCTTTCATATCAACCCGAGAAGGGATAATAAAAACAGGTTTATTATTCTTCATTTCAGTGATAACCCGTGCTTCAATTTCAATATCCCTAATTAAAATATCCGTTTCTGAGCCAGCCGTTGCCTGAGTAAATGATTTTTGTAGCTCAGTAACAGAGTGACTAATAAAATTATTGAACTCTTTATTATTGACGGGCTTGGTTCGAGTTAAATTTACTAAATTGGTTAGCTCTCTGATTTTAGAATCTTTTAATATAAGCGCTTTATCAAGCTTGTCTAATTTTAATTGATATGTTTTTACATCCTTAGATTTCTCTTTTTCAATTAAGTTTTTCACTTGAGGCAGAGATCTTAACTTGGTTTCTGATTTGAGTACGGCTTGAAGCGAATTAACTTCTTTGTGTAAGCGAGTTATTTCAGGCAACTTTGCTTTAGAGGCCTCTTTTTTAATAAGTTTTTTAACATTAGGGTTTTTAAGTAACTCTGTTTCAGAGTTTAAGCTACTTTCTAGTTTTTTGACTTGAGATTCTAG
>JAKITH010000010.1 GCA_021648185.1 Thiomicrorhabdus sp.
ATCAGTTTAGGCGCCAGCTTGGAGATGGAAACCTTAGGCAGTCAAATTGGTAATGCCTTGTTTTTATCGGTGTTTGTATTGGTGGGGAACCCACTTATTGTAATGGCCATTATGGGGTACATGGGCTATCGAAAACGCACTGGATTTTTGGCGGGGCTTACGGTGGCGCAAATTTCCGAATTCTCGTTGATTTTAGCCGCTCTTGGGTTTAGCTTAGGCCACATTAACCAAGAAACCGTTGGGCTGGTGACCTTAGTGGGGTTGATTACCATTTCTGCCTCAACCTATATGATCTTGTACTCTCATAACCTTTACGGCTGGTTATCCCCATATTTGAGTGTGTTTGAGCGCAAAGTGGCCTATCGTGAAGTGGCATTAGATCAGCAAGAGACCGCTCAACCCGCCGAGATCATCGTGTTTGGTTTGGGGCGCTTTGGCATGGTGATCGCACAAACACTGCAACAGCAAGGGGTGAATGTATTGGCGGTGGACTTTGATCCGTTGTTAATTAAACAGTCGTCAGAACATGGTGTGCCCACGCGTTATGGGGATGCAGAAGACCCCGAGTTTATTCGCAGCTTACCGCTTACAGAAGCAAGCTGGGTGGTCAGTACGCTACGAGATCGTCATATCAATGTGGCGCTGTTTCACTCGTTAAAATCCAGCGACTTTAACGGTAAAGTCGCCTTAGCGGTCAACAAGCCCTCTGAGAGGGAGAAATTTAACGCACTGGGGGTAGACATGGTGTTATTGCCCTACCACGACGCGGCAATGGAAACCGTACAGCGTTTACAGTCAGATAAGAATAAGGAGTGATTATGGCACAGCTAACCCATCTATTATTGGTTTCACAATCGACCGAGCATGAGCAAGCGTTGTTTGAATGGACGCTTGATTTTGCCAAAAAACAGGGCGCTAAGGTCTCTGTTTTACGCGTATTGCCCGAAATGGATCACGGTATCTTTGCTTGGTTTGAAGGTGCGGTTCCAGATGACGTTATCGCACGGCAAAAACAAGCGGCATTGGCGGAGTTTGAAGCGTGGTACAACCAAGCCAAAGAGAAAGGCGTGACGCTTCAACTTCAAGTTGAGTTTGGCAAAGTATTTTACCGCGCCATTCAATATGTATTAAATGAATCTGTGGATTGGGTCATTAAGCAAACCGACAAAGTCTCCCGCAGCTTAACCGCCCATATTTTTGACAGCAATGATTTGCACCTGCTGCGAAAATGCCCTTGTCCCGTGCTACTGCATAAACATGGCGCACACTTGCCATTTAAAAAAATCATGGCCTGCGTGGATGTTGATTTAGAGGCCGATTTAACCCAACCCACTGATTTTAATCAAACCATTTTAAACACCGCATTAAGGGTGGTAGAACAAGACAATGCTCATTTAGAAGTGCTTCACGCTTGGCAGGCCGAGACCGAGCATTTAGTGCGTTACTGGAACAGCGATCTGTCCGAAAAAGACCTGTTTCAATTTAGAGAGAGCGTACGTACCCAACACTTAAACGCCATAGAAGTTGAAATAAACGCTTTGAAGGCTACTAACGTAACAATGGAACCCGTTCTACCCAAAGGCAAAGCGGAGGAAGTAATTCCGCCCATCGTAGAACACCATCAAGTGGATTTATTGGTCTTGGGAACCCTAGGTCGTCACGGACTGCCCGGCATCATTATCGGCAACACCTCCGAATCCATTCTTGAGCAAGTCAACTGCTCGGTATTGGCATTGAAGCCAAATGACTTTATCTCACCTGTGAAGCCGAGTTTCTAGGAGCCTGTCTGAGAACTAGAATCGTAACGAAAATCACAGAAACGTTATAAGGTGAGTTTATCAAAAAAGGCGAATAGCACGGCTATTTAACGACTTTGATAAGCTCAGATTATGATGTTTATGGGTTTGCAGTCGGTTTTTAGTTCTCAGACAGACTCCTAGGTGTGGACTTATTTTATTGAAGCATTTCGATTAAGGTCGCGTGCCAAATTTTAGAATCAATATGCCCTAACTTCTTTTTGAGGCGCTGTTTATCGACGCTTCTAATTTGATCGAGTAAAATACGTGCGGGTTTTTGTTTAAAAATGAGTTCGGGGCGACAGCCTAATGTTTGGCCTTTGGAGGTGATGGGAGCGATTAAAACCCTAGGAAGGGCGTCGTTCAGGTCGTTAGGAGATATGATTAAACAAGGGCGTGTTTTTTGAATTTCAGTGCCGATGGTTGGGTCTAATATAACCCAGTAAACATCACCGCGTTTCACCAGTCCCACTCCTCAAGTTCTGTTTCTGTTTCGGTCATGTTTTTTAACGGCACGTCATCTTTAGAGGCGCTATAGCCATCAAACCAGCCATGGCGTAACGAAGGCGCAATGGGTCGTATAATAAGTTCATTATTTTTGACTTCCATTTCAATGTTTTTTTCAAGTTGTAATGCATTTAAAATGGCAGAAGGAATAATAACGCCTTTTGAATTACCAATTTTTCGGATAGTCGTTTGCATTTAAACTGCCTCCATAACTCAATAAATGTAATAACAAAATTATTACATTATAAGAATGTGAAGTCAACGGAAGGACGTTATTTTGAGTCTGCAATCTCTCGTAATGTCGGTACGCTTAGTTTTGCTTGATCTGCTAGCGTAATGGCGCGAGCAAGGCGTGCGGGGGCGGAACGTCCCATGCAGCCATGTTGTGGATCGCCGTTAAAGGCTTCCATTAACCCTTCCATCAGTTGGCTTCGGTCATTGGTTTGCTCGGTTAACCAGTCTTGAATATCGAGTACGTCATTGGCGACGGCTTGCATAAGCTCTGGGTGTTGTTGGGCGAGTTGTTCGACATTACCACCTACTTTAAGACCCGCAATATTGGTGGTTAAGATGTAGAGGTTTTTGCGAACCAGTTCGTAAATCAGCTCTTCTTTTGAGTCAATAATAAAGCTCGGAAGGTCGAGAGTGGCCAAGGCATCGAAAACCAATTTTTTGTGTTTGCCATAAACAGGCGTGGGGATGACCACTTTACTGTCCATGCCTTTTTTCTTTTCAAACCAAACGGATATCACGGTTGGTTCTTCTATTTTAGCGGCTTTCCAGTCGCGCGGTAACAGCTCATTTTGCAGTAAAATAAGGTTGTCTTTCCATTCTTTAGGCAGTGTTGCGAGTACATTGGGCAGATCGGCTTCGCCTACAGACACTAAGACGGCGGTGGGGGTTGGAATGTCTTGGGCAACGGCTTGCATTGACATGGTGCGATTGATGCCTTGAACGGGGTAGCCTAATTTTAAAAAACCTCGGGCAAACACACTGCCGAGTTCACCAAGTCCAATCACGATAATAGGGTCTTTCATCTCTTTATTCCTTTTGGGGATTAGGGGGGTTACTTTGCATGAAATGCACCAAAATAGCCCATTTATAAGTGGGGTTTTCGAGTAAAATGGGTAATAAATTAAATGAGTGGGAATCTTAGCAATGAATGAGCAAAAAGCAAAATTTACTTGGCACTACTATGTAATGGCATCCGGTGCATTATTGGCGATGTTGGCGGCTACGTTGGGTTCGGTAAGTGGTGTGATTACGGGATTGTCTTTGTCGTTGGTGAGCTTGACTCGTTTACCCCTTAAGACACCAACGCGTTTGGCGTTTATGGCGGCTTTTGTGGGGCTGTATGTGTTTTCGTTTCCAGATCCAGATGTGGTGCGTGAAAAAATGGAGGGGCAACATATTCCAATGGATCCCGCGTTGAAAGAGTCTTTAATGAATCCGAGTCGTAATGCTGAAATGTCGGCGCCTCCTGTTTCAGAGTCACCTGCGGTGGCGGAACCCGATGTGGAGCTGGTAGCACCAAAGTAGAAACGGTATGAGTGCCATGAATTCTAAAGCGTTAGAAGATTATTTAAAAATTATTTATAAACTCGAAAGCTCACCCCTTTCGGGTAAGGGGGTACAAACCTCTTCCATTGCAGAACGACTGTCGATCTCTCAAGCATCAGTTTCTAATATGCTGAAAAAACTGGCGGAAAAAAACCTCATTGAATACCTGCCTTACTATGGCGTAACCTTAACGCTTACGGGTCGAAAAGTCGCATTAACTATCGTACGTAAACATCGGATTTTAGAGCAGTATTTGGTGGAGCGATTGGGGTATTCTTGGGATGAAGTGGATGCGGAAGCAGAAGTATTAGAGCACTCCATTTCAGATAAACTGGCAAATCGAATGTGGGAGGTGTTGGGCAAGCCTACGCATGACCCCCATGGTTCGCCCATTCCTTCAGAAGCTGGCGAGGTCACTGAGTGTGTATTAAGTTCGTTGTCTGAGGTAAAGGTGGGGCAGTCGGTGGTGCTAAGACGCATCAAAAACCGTACGCCAGAAGAGTTACGTTATTTGGCTTCTATTGGGTTAATAACGGGCGCACGTGTAAAGATGAAACAGTGTGCGCCCGCCAAGGGCCCTTTTAAGGTGTTGATTAATGAGGCAACGGAGCAGGTCATTGATTATCAGTTGGCAACGTTTTTAATGGTCGATTTAGGACGCGAGGCGCATGCACAATAAAGACAGTGTTTTCTATCAAGATATGCTGGAGGGCATGGTTACTTCGGTCATTTGGGTGGCTCAGGATGAGACGATCCAGTACATGAACAGTGCGGCGGGTGAGTTGTTTCAAATAAGCCCTCATCGATTATTTTGCCAAAAATGGACGGTGTTGCTTCCCGGTTTGATGGCGGACATTCACCAAGCGGCTGAAAAAAAAATAACCATTCATGAATACACCATTGTGGTGGCAGGACAAGAAGGTGTGCGAGTGAGCTGCACGGTGTCACCGTATGATATTCAGGGGGTGTTGGGTTGGTTGATTGAAATATATAATACTGAACGACATCATCGAATTGTGGAAGAGGATGAGCGTTGGCATCAGTATGAGGCAGGAAACTTACTGGTCAAAACCTTAGCGCATGAGGTTAAAAACCCTTTGGCAGGTATTTTAGGTGCCACACAATTGTTGCAAAAACGTCACCAGCCTGGCGACCGAGATTTGGTATTTTTAGAGGTTATTTCAAAAGAGGTTTTGCGTTTAACCAATTTGGTGGATCGAATGCTTGGGCCTAAGAATATGCAACAGAAAGAGTGGCATAATATTCATGAGTTGATTCGTTATGTATTGCAGATAGTGGGGGGGGAAAAACCGAGCAATATTTTTATTAAGCAGGATTATGACCCCAGTATTCCCGACGTACTCATTGATTTTGAGGCGATGGTGCAAGCACTGTTAAACTTGGTTAAAAACGCCATTCAAGCGATGGAGCGATACGGTGGACTGCTCACCATTAAAACCCGCATTGAGCACAAATTTACACTGGGCGCCAACACGCATCCATTGGTGGCCGTTATTAGTGTTATGGATGAGGGTGAAGGCATTCCCGAATCGGTGTTTGACTCCATTTTTTACCCGATGGTGAGCAGCAAGCAAGAGGGAACGGGGTTGGGACTGTCGGTTTCACAAAATATTTTGCGTAATCATGATGGCTTGATAGTGGCTGAAAGCACGCCGGGCAGTACGGTTTTTCACGTCTACTTGCCGTTGAAGAAGGATACATAAATATGGCTATAAACTCAGAAACACCCCCCGTTGTTTGGATTGTGGATGATGATGCATCCATTCGCTGGGTGCTGGAAACCGCTTTAGAGGACAAACCTTATGAGGTAAAGGTGTTTGAGTCGCCTTTGCATGCGTTAAAAACCTTTGATGTCTTGCCGCCTACGGTGGTGATTAGTGATGTACGCATGCCAGACATGGATGGACTCACGTTTATGGAGGCGATTCATGAGCGGGATAAAAAAATTCCAGTGATTATTATGACCGCTCATGCCGATTTAAATACCGCGGTTAAATCGTTTCAAAGTAAGGCGTTTGAATATTTACCCAAGCCGTTTGACATTGATGAAGCCATTGGATTGGTCGATAGGGCGATTAAACGTTCGCTTTCGGGCGGCATTTCTCGAGCTAAGAAAATCCAAAAAACTGAGAAACAGCCTTTAAATATTATTGGTGCCGCACCGGCTATGCAAGAGGTGTTTCGTATTTTGGGGCGGGTCGCGCAACTGGATGTAACCGTATTAATTAACGGTGAAACTGGCACGGGTAAAGAGCTGGTCGCGCAAGCATTGCATGAGTTAAGCCCAAGAGCGGATGCGCCCTTTGTGGCATTAAATACGGCCGCTATTCCAAGAGATTTATTGGAGTCTGAACTGTTTGGCCATGAAAAAGGGTCGTTCACAGGTGCGCACTCACAACGCATTGGTCGCTTTGAAGAGGCCAATGGCGGAACGCTGTTTTTAGATGAAATAGGCGACATGCCTGTTGATTTGCAAACCCGTTTATTACGGGTGTTAAACGATGGCGTTTTTTATCGGGTGGGCGGCAGAACCCCTGTTACGACCGATGTGCGTATTGTGGCGGCGACGCATCAAAATATGGAGCAGTTGGTGAGTGAAGGCCGTTTTCGAGAAGACTTACTATACCGTTTAAACATCATTCGCATTAAAGTGCCCGCTTTACGGGAGCGCCAAGAAGACGTTCCGCTGTTACTGCGTTTTTACATGGAAAAAGAGGCGCAAGCGTTGGGGCTAGAAGAGAAGGTGATTAGCCCAAAAGTAGAACAGTTTTTATCAAACTTACCCTGGCCGGGTAATGTTCGCCAGTTAAAAAGTTTATGCACGTGGTTGACGATCATGGCGCCTGACAAAACGGTTCACATGGAAGACTTGCCTTTGGAATTAACACACCCTGTGGGATCCCAAGTGATGGAGGCCGGTTCAGATCAGTGGGAGTTGGGGTTACAGCAGTGGTCGGAGCAGTTTTTACAAAGTGGCCGAGAAGGGTTGCATACGTGTGCAGAAGCCATGTTTGAAAAAGTATTGATTCAATCGGCACTCAAAGCCAGTCACAATCACCGCCAAAAAGCCGCCATTTTATTGGGATGGGGGCGTAATACCTTAACCCGAAAAATTCAGTCGTTAGGGCTGGAAGAGTAAAGGAAGGATGTTGAATGCTTAAAGAGTTTTGGCAATATGTCTCTACCGTACCAGAAAACCCCCTTGCTAAGAAAATGGGGTTTTTAAGCGAAGCCATTTCCATGGAGGCTCGAGCAAAGCGCTGCCATCAAAGTTGGGGCGTACATTATCAAAATTGCCAAAAAGCCATTTTAAAGGCGTCACAACGTGCGGTTCAAAAACGTACGGTATTGGTGCTGGGAGCAGGTTCTCTTCATGATGTGCCACTGGGAATTTTATCGACTCAGTTTGATCGGGTTGTATTGGTGGATTTGGTGTTTTTAAATTCTGCGCGAGACGTTGCACAACAGTTTGCAAATGTGGAGTTGGTTGAGCATGATATTACAGAGTCCTTAGCACGTATTCAAATTGGCTTTTCAATGGTCGATACGCCCATGAGATGGTTGGATGACCCTTCGATTGATTTAGTCATTTCATTAAACTTGATTACGCAACTGCCGTTAATTCCGGTGCGTTGGTTAATGGAACATTTTGAAGTCTCTGAACAGGAGGGGGACATTCTTGGTAAACAGCTTATTTTGGCACATTTACTCTATTTACAAGCGTTTAATGGTGAGGTGTGTTTAATTGCGGATCGTGAAGGTGTAGAGTTGGATGCCGAAGGAAATGCGTTAGATCATTTTGATCCTTGGTGGGATGTGGAGTCGCCTCAAGCAATAGAATCTTGGCAGTGGGAGCTGATGCCCTTGGGTGAAGTGGATCGTAAAATCAGTCAGACAAATCGAGTGGGGGTCTCTTTTTTGTAAGCGAGTTTTTTAACGGTTCAGACATTTCTGAACCGTTATCTTGACCGCTTTACAGCGCGTCAGGTCCCGTCTCTTCGGTACGAATACGAATGGTTTGCTCAATGTTGGTCACAAAGATTTTACCGTCACCAATTTTTCCTGTTTGAGCTGCATTAATAATCACTTCGGTTGCGGAATCAACCACTTCACTTGCGACTGCAATTTCAATTTTTAATTTAGGTAAAAAATCCACTACATATTCAGCACCACGATACATCTCGGTGTGGCCTTTTTGACGACCGTAACCTTTAACTTCGGTAACCGTCATACCGTGAATGTTAATCTCATGGAGCGCATCGCGAACGTCGTCTAACTTAAAAGGTTTTATGATGGCGGTAATTAATTTCATTGTAACTCCTTGTATGTGGTTTTTGTTAACCCACTATTTTTATCGAATCGTCGTTTATGATTTCATTTGTAATGTCGGTGGCATCATTTTCCCGCTTAGGATAGCTCGCGAGGTGTTGCCCCATTTTGATGGGCGTGCCTGCCACAATATGCCCTAATTCTGGCAGTTGCTCTTCGGGGGTTAATAATACCACGGTTGAACCCATGTTAAAGCGCCCAATTTCATCCGCCTTGTTAAAAGTCAAGTTTGCTTCCGAATAGTCCCAGTGTTGAATGGTGGGTTGGTATTCTGGAGTAATTTTACCCTGCCATACGGTTTGCATACTGCCCACAAAAATAGCACCAACCATGATTAAGCAAAAAGGTCCGTGATCGTTTTCAAAACGAATGACTAAGCGTTCATTTCGGGCAAACAAGCCTTCTACATTGCGTACAGTGGCGGGGTTTACCGCAAACAAATCTCCGGGAATGTAGGTCATGGAGAGGAGTTTTCCGGCATCGGGAATGTGAATGCGGTGATAGTCTTTGGGCGACAAATAAATAACCGCTGCTTCGCCATCTTCAAAGGTTTTGGCGTAGCTGATATCGCCACCTACCAGTGCTTCAACGGTATAGGGATGGCATTTTGCTTGAATGATTTGATTGCCATTAATATGAGTCGATTGACTAACGATACCGTCCACTGGGCTAACCCAAGCGTTCTCTGTGGGGTCTATCGGGCGGGCTTCGGGTTTTAAAGCACGGGTGAAAAAATCGTTAAAATGGCGGTAGCTGGTAATATCTTCATTAGCGGCTTCGCTGATATTAATGCCATAAATTTTGGTCAGTAATTTAATGGTATTGTTTTTTATCCATGGGGTTTCGACTTGCATAAACCAGTGCATGCCTGAAGAGAGCAGGTGTTTGGGAATAAAATATTGAGGGGTGACTTTGATAAAGTCTGAAAAACTGATCATTTTTAAGGGATACCTAACGCCTTGAAGGCATTATTAATTGATTATAATTGGACGATTTTAATGTATAATTCGCGCAATTAATAGATATTCTGTAAGGAAAAAAATAATGCCCGAAATTAAAAAAGTCGTTTTAGCCTACTCAGGCGGTTTGGATACGTCCATTATTGTAAAGTGGTTGCAAGATGAATATCAGTGCGAAGTGGTGACCTTTACCGCTGATATTGGTCAAGGTGAAGAAGTAGAGCCGGCACGTAAAAAAGCCGAAGCGATGGGCGTTAAAGATATTTATATTGAAGATTTACGCGAAGAGTTTGCGCGTGATTTTGTTTTTCCAATGATGCGCGCCAATGCCATTTATGAAGGCGAGTACCTATTAGGCACCTCAATTGCACGTCCACTCATCTCAAAACGATTGGTCGAAATTGCACAAGAGACGGGGGCTGATGCCATCTCTCATGGTGCAACCGGCAAAGGAAACGATCAAGTACGTTTTGAATTAAACGCCTATGCATTAATGCCCAATGTGCATGTGATTGCGCCTTGGCGTGAGTGGGATTTACTTTCTCGTGAAAAATTGATGGCGTATGCCGAAAAGCATGGCATTCAAGTAGAGAAGAAAAAAGGCCAAAAATCACCTTACTCAATGGATGCTAACCTATTACACATCTCTTATGAAGGTGGCGTAATTGAAGACCCTGCCAATGAGCCAGAAGAAAATATGTGGTTATGGACGGTCTCACCTGAAAATGCACCGGATGAAGCAACCTATATTGATATCACTTATAAAGAAGGCGATATCGTTGCCATTAACGGAGAAGATATGTCTCCTGCGACCGTAATGGAGTACCTAAATAAAGTAGGGGGCGCCAACGGAATTGGTCGTGATGATATTGTTGAAAACCGTTTTGTGGGCATGAAAGCGCGTGGTTGTTATGAAACCCCTGCGGGAACCATCATGTTAAAAGCACATCGTGCCATGGAGTCGTTAACCTTAGACCGTAATGCGGCGCATCTTAAAGATGAGTTAATGCCTAAGTACGCAGAGATGATTTATAACGGGTTTTGGTTTGCCCCAGAACGTGAAATGTTACAGGCGTTAATTGATCACTCTCAAGCCTATGTTACGGGTGATGTTCGCCTTAAATTGTACAAAGGCAATGTGGTTGTGGTTGCTCGTACGTCAGAATACAGTTTGTTTGATGAAGCGATTGCTACCTTTGAAGAAGACGGTGGCGCGTACGATCATAAAGACGCAGAAGGGTTTATTAAACTGAATGCTCTTCGTTTAAAAACTGCGGCTAAAAGACGCAAGTAAAACAACTATTTATGGTTGTTTGTTAAAGTAAAAACAGCGTTGATTTCAACGCTGTTTTTGTTTGTAATAAAGGTTTATAACCAAGAAGTAGGGAGGGGGGGTAAAAAATATGAAGACAACTAAAAATCCTCAGTTTAGTGACTTACTGAAAAGCCCTTTTTTAATGTTAGGCTTTGGCTTTGGTTCAGGCTTGGCCAAAAAAGCGCCTGGTACGGTTGGAACCCTACTTGGATTGGTGCTATTCATTCCCATTCTTTTGTGGAGTGAATCCGTTGCTTGGTTGGTTTTATTGGCAGGGACATTATTTGGCAGTCTTATCTGTGGCAGGGCTTCAGAACAATTAGGTGTACACGACCATGGTGGGATTGTCTGGGATGAATTTGTTGGCATCTGGATGGTGTTATTGCTGCTGCCTGAACAGAATGTTCTTTTTTGGGTGTTTGCATTCATTACCTTTCGTCTATTTGATATTTGGAAACCATGGCCAATTCGTTGGATTGACCAAAAAGTACACGGTGGGTTTGGCATTATGCTGGACGATGTGTTGGCGGCCGTATACGCCATAGGGGTGATTTGGTTGTATCATTTTTGGGTGCTCTAAAATTTTCTCCCCCCCCTTAATATTTATAAAGCAGGAGCTGTGAGTTGTATGGGTCGTATTGTTAAATTTATTGTCGTTACCTTATTAGCCTTATTGGTATTGGTGTTTGGCGTGTTTAAACTGGCGTTTAAATTGATTAGAAGTGTGGTCGATTTAGGACGTAACGCCTATGGATCGGTTAAAAACAGCGATGGTTTTGCGGATGCGTATAAAAACTTTTCCAGTAATGAATATTCTAAAAGTCGGCTATCGATTCCAGAAGAGGTCATTGCCTTAATGGCCAAAGTGGCCAAAAGTGATGGGCAAGTGAGCAAGATTGAGGTGGAGTTTATGAGCGACACCATTAAATCGATGCTGGCAGGGATGAAGCAAGCACGCGTGCCTACTATATTAATTGAAAGCACCAAGAAAAAACTGTTCTCATTGGCCAACAAAGCCAAAGGCGATCAGCAGTCGATTCAGTACTATAGTCAGTCTTTGAGTAAAGCCAATGAGCAAGTGCGTGCGGGGGTCTTTTTTCAACTGATTACCTTTGCCTCGTTAGATGGCCTATCGGATAATACACGAGCGGTCATTGTTGAAATTGGTGAGACACTCAAGTTCAGTGAAGAACAGATTAAGAATATGATCGCTCAAGTGATGGGAGGAGGACAAGCGGGGGGGTATCCTTTGGATAAAGACCCCTATCAAGAGCTGGGTTGTTCCGAAGAGGATGAATTTATCGTGATTAAAAAATCTTATCGAAAACTCGTCAAACTGCATCATCCCGATTACATGCAAGGTCAAGGAATGGATGACGAAGAAATTCAAAAAGGCACCGAAAAAATGCAAGAGATTAATGCCGCTTTTGAAGAGATTAAGCGCAGACGAGACGTTTAAAGAGTCGAGTAGAAAAAGTGAAAAAGAAAAGTGGTTTATTATTAGTGCTGGCTTGGTCAGCTGGCGTAATTGGGTTTATATTAGGTCTTTTATTTGACCCTCTATGGTTTGCCCGATTTGGCAGTTTGGTGGTGTTGTTTGCGGTGATGGGCGAATACAGTTTATTGCACGGTGAATTACACCGATTATACGACCGGTTAGAGAAGGTCGATGCTGACATGGATATGCCGGATTTAACCCCCTCAAAATGGCACCTTAAAAAAGTATGGATGTCGCATATCACCTTAGTACTTGGTACCTTGATTTGGGGGTTTGGTGACTTGCTTCTTTAAACAATCCGCCACTTTTCTGCGCTCACGAAAGACATGTGAGTGTGTTAGAATACCGCCAAATTAAAAAATCTTATTTAGGAGAAAATTCATTATGTTAGATGCTTACCGTAGTCATGTTGCCGAACGTTTAGCCGAGGGCTTACCGCCGTTACCTTTAAATGCAGAGCAGACTGGGCAACTGGTTGAACTGATTAAAAACCCACCTGCGGGCGAAGAAGATTTTTTGGTAGACCTGTTAACGAATCGTGTGCCTCCAGGTGTGGACGAAGCATCTTATGTTAAAGCGGCTTTTTTAGCGGATGTGGCTAAAGGTACGGTTGTTTCGGATTTAATTTCTACGGTAGAAGCCACTTTTTTATTAGGGACGATGCTCGGTGGTTATAACGTACAACCTTTAATTGATTTGTTAGACAGCCACGACGCTAAGGTAGCAGAAGAAGCGGTTACTGCACTGTCTAAAACATTATTGGTTTACGATGCGTATCATGATGTGGTTGAAAAATCGAAAACCAATGACTATGCGATGCAAGTAATGAAATCATGGGCAGAAGCCGAGTGGTTTACCGCTAAGCCTAAGATGCCTGAAGAAATTACGGTCACCGTTTTTAAAGTGGAAGGTGAAACCAATACGGATGATCTTTCGCCAGCAACGGCTGCTTGGTCACGTCCTGATATTCCATTACATTCGAAAGAGATGTTGAAAACACGCATTGAAAATGTCTCTGAGGTAATGGATGAGTTAAAAGCCAAAGGTCATATGGTCGCTTATGTGGGGGATGTAGTGGGAACAGGCTCTTCTCGTAAGTCGGCCATGAACTCGGTGATGTGGTTTTTTGGTCACGACATTCCTTATGTCCCTAATAAACGCCAAGGTGGCGTGGTATTAGGCAGTAAAATTGCGCCTATTTTCTTTAATACCGCCGAAGATTCTGGCTCGTTACCCATTGAATGTGATGTGGAAGCGATGAATATGGGGGATGTGATTACCATTTACCCATACGCAGGAAAAGTGACCAATGAGGCGGGTGAGACCATCTCTACCTTTGAAATAGCGCCCGATACCATGCCCGATGAAGTGCGTGCAGGCGGTCGAGTCCCGTTGATTATTGGACGTGGATTAACCGATAAAGCACGTGCCGATTTAGGTTTGGCTCCATCTGAAATTTTTATTCGTCCTCAAGATAAATCTCAATCGGATCACGGTTATACGCTGGCACAAAAAATAGTGGGTAAAGCGTGCCGTATTGAAGGGGTTCGTCCGGGCATGTACTGTGAACCGCATATGACTACGGTCGGTTCTCAAGATACCACGGGCGCGATGACGCGTGATGAGATGAAAGAGCTGGCGTGTTTAGGGTTTTCAGCCGATTTAGTGATGCAATCTTTCTGCCATACCTCCGCCTATCCAAAACCTGTGGACATTACATTACAACACTCATTACCCGACTTTATGACCAGTCGAGGTGGCGTGGCACTGCATCCAGGGGATGGCGTGATTCACTCTTGGTTAAACCGTCTATTATTGCCTGATACCGTTGGAACGGGTGGCGATTCTCACACCCGCTTTCCAATGGGAATTTCGTTTCCTGCGGGTTCAGGTTTGGTTGCGTTTGGTGCAACGCTGGGTGTCATGCCTCTTAATATGCCAGAGTCTGTTTTGGTTCGTTTTAAAGGGAAGATGCAACCGGGCATTACCTTACGTGATTTGGTGAACGCCATTCCATATAAAGCGATTCAAGATGGCTTGATGACGGTTGAGAAAAAAGGCAAAAAGAATGTCTTTAATGGCCGCGTATTAGAAATTGAAGGGCTTGAGCACCTTAAGGTTGAGCAAGCGTTTGAACTCTCCGATGCCTCAGCCGAGCGTTCCGCCAATGGTTGTGTGGTTAAATTATCGGAAGGGCCTATTATTGAGTATTTAAAGTCCAACGTAACCTTAATTGACTGGATGGTTGATAACGGCTATGCCGATGCGCGTACTTTATTACGTCGTCGTGATGAAATGTTGGCTTGGATCGCCAATCCTGTGTTATTAACCGCAGATTCGGACGCGCAGTATGCTGAAGTCATTGAGATTGATTTAAACGAAATTAAAGAACCGATTGTTGCCTGTCCAAACGATCCTGATGATGTGAAGTTATTATCCGATGTTGCGGGTACGCCAATTGATGAAGTCTTTATTGGATCGTGTATGACCAATATCGGTCACTTTCGTGCAGCGGGTAAAGTGCTTGAAAATATGGGAACCGTGCCGACCCGTCTTTGGATTGCACCGCCCACCAAAATGGATGAGCGTCAATTGATTGAAGAGGGCTATTACAGTATTTACGGAAGAGTTGGCGCGCGTACCGAAAGCCCAGGTTGTTCGTTATGCATGGGTAACCAAGCGCGTGTGGCCGCTCAATCAACGGTCTTTTCAACATCGACTCGAAACTTTCCCAATCGTTTAGGTGATGGCGCGAATGTTTACTTAGGTTCAGCCGAGTTAGCCGCCGTTTGTGCCTCACTGGGTAAATTGCCAACCAAAGAGGAGTACCTTAAAGAGGTGGCCATGCTGGATACCATGGCAGACGATGTGTATCGTTATTTGCAATTTGATGAAATTGCGAGCTATGAGGTCAAGTCTCCTAAATCGTTATCAGAAATAGGGGTAGCCGTTGGTTAATGACTTTTTAGACTGTTAAGTTAATAAAAACCGTATAACGCTTTGGGCGGTATACGGTTTTTTTATTTTGAATAAGTGATTTTATGCGTAATATGGCATAGAATACAAATTGCATTTTATTTTGATAATTTTTTGATAAAGGTTGGTTATGAAGCTTTTTAAATTAACGGTTATTTGTGGTTCCGTTTTATCCTTGGCGGGTTGTTTGTCAGCGCCTACAAATCCAGATACAACATATAAGCCAGCGATGTCAGCTGCTTATGTGGATTTATTGATTGAAAAGGCAAAAGCAGAAGAGCGTGCTCGTGTTATGGCAGAGCTTGCGGAACAGAATAAAGACGATAAACGTTTTTCTGATATTAAAATTAATCAATTAGAATCTAAGATTGAGCAGTTGGATCGTTCCAAGGCTTCGGTTAAGCAAGCCGCGCCTGTTCCAGTGGTCGAGCCTGAACCTGTTGTTACAACCGCTGAAAGCACGTCTAACGATCCGTTATTAGAACAGTGGAAAAATATTTATGCTCAAGAGGAACAAGTATCGACTCCAGTAGTAGAAAAACCAAAGCAAGTTGAAGCACCTCAAGTGGTTGAAAAAGCGGAGAAACCGGTTGACGTCGCAGTGGTTGAAGAAGTTGAAATTTATACTCCCCCTCCTGTTTATAATGTAGAAACAGAGATGCCAGTTGTGAATCAAGTTTCTGCTATAAACACATTTGAAGGTAAAAACTTTGATACCGTACTTCGTCAGTGTGTGGCAGGCCAAACGATTCCCAATCCTTATTTAGGAAGCTTACCCGAAGTACTTAACTCAAATGCTCAGCCAGGTGACTCAATTAAGTTACCAACGTTGTGTAAATGGAGTCGTAGTCCGGAAATTATTAAAGAGTTACAAATTGCACTAAGTGAGCGTGGTTTTTTAAAGCCGAGTCCTCCGCATGATTTGGAAGTTATAGATGGTATTTGGGGAGTTAACACTCTAAATTCATTAATTAATTATCAAAAATCAATAGGCTTGGCGTATGGCCAATTGAGTATTGAATCTTTAGTTGATCTAGGAGTGATTCAATATTCAGATATTGTGAACCGCAAAGGGTCTAAGAAAATGTTTAAGTCTGAAGTGGCACCTGATATGGGTACGATTGAAAGACCTAGAGTAAATATAGCGCCTGCTCCTGTTGTAATACCAACGCCAGAAATAAAACGGGCACCAGCGATTATTCCTGAACCAACAATCGTTCCTGTTAAACCAGAAGTAAAAGCCGTGGTTGCACCAAAGCCTGCACCGCCTAAGTCTGAAGTCAAGCCAAAAGTAAAAGCGGAACCAGCGATGGATTCAGCGCCTAAATCGGTTAAATTTGAGAAAGCAGAAACAAAGAATTGTTATGTAAATCAAGTGATTCCAGGCGATTACCGAGGTAAAATTGCAGAGCTGGTTAAAAATAGCAAAGAGAGTAAAGTTGGTTATGTACACGAGTTGCCAACTTTATGTAAAAAAGATCGTTCAACTGAAATCATTACTAAGTTGCAACGGGCTCTATACGGTTTAGGTTATTTGAAAAGGGGCGCTTCTTCCATTAATGGTGTTTGGGATAAAAATACCTTAAATGCAGTACGAGCTTATCAAAAAGATAAAGGGTTGGCTTATGGCCAATTAAGCATTGAAGTGTTGGAAACATTAAAGGTGTTATGACCACATATTGATTAAGCATATCCAAAAAAAATCCCGTATAAAACGGGATTTTTTTGCGCTATCTTAATCAAAAAAGGGCTACAGAACGCCTAGTACTTCCAATACTTCAATACTTAACTGACCGTAAGCCAATCCTTTATCTTTCTGATAAGCTCTCACCGCATTCAGTGTGTTTTTATTCCAAACACCATTAATAGAGGACACCCCTCCTTTCAAATAGCCTAAGCCGTATAAAGCACGTTGCAACTTTGTAATAATCTCAGTTGAACGATCTTTTTTACACAGAGTGGGCAGCTCTTGCACATAACCTACTTTGCTCTCTTTGGTATTTTGAACCAATTCAGCAATTTTACCTCGATAGTCGCCTGGAATCACTTGATTCACATAACAATGTTTCGTTTCTGCTTTCTCAAATTTAACCGATTTAGGCGCAGAATCTACTGCTGGTTCGGTTTTAATTTCTGGTGCTTTAATTTCTGGTGCTTTTACTTCTGGTTTAGGTGGAGTAGGCTTTGGTATAACAACCGCTTTCACTTCTGGTGTAACAGAAATGGTTTTAGGTTCCGGAATAATCGCGGGTGCTAGGATTGCTTTTTCTCTAGGAGTCGTTTTGGTTTTTTCAATGGCACCAATATCGGGTGGCACTTAGATTTCAGCATTTTATTCGAGCCTTTACGATTCACAATATCAGAATACTGAATCACCCCTAAATCCACCAACGACTCAATACTGAGTTGACCATACGCCAACCCTCTCGATTTTTGATAGTTAATCAATGAATTTAGAGTGTTAACCCCCCAAATACCATCAATGACTTCTAAATCATAAGGAGGGCTTGGCTTTAAAAAACCACGTTCACTTAGTGCAATTTGTAACTCTTTAATAACTTCTGGACTACGACTCCATTTACACAACGTTGGTAACTTGA